>JASHUS010000046.1 GCA_030039865.1 Thermoplasmata archaeon | reverse complement strand
AGGCGGGCGCGGCGCTCGAGGCGGACGTGGTGCGCCGGGCCCGTCGCTACGGGATGTCGCTCGTCGGCCCGAACTGCTTCGGCGTGCTCAACACGCACCCCGACGTGAGCCTCAACGCGACCTTCAGCGAGGACCTCCCGCCGCCGGGCAACATCGCGTTCGTCTCGCAGAGCGGGGCGCTGTGCGCCGGCATCCTCTCGTACGGCGTCGCGGAGCGCATCGGCTTCTCCCGCTTCGTCTCGGTGGGGAACCGGGCCGGCATCGACGAGAACGACCTCCTCGCCTCGCTCGGTCGCGACGCGACGACGCGCGTGATCCTCCTCTACGTCGAGAGCCTCGCGAACGGTCGGCGCTTCCTCGAGGCGGCCCGCGAGGTCACCGAAGTGAAACCGGTCCTCGTGATCAAGAGCGGCCGGACCCCCGCGGGCGAGCGCGCCGCGAAGAGCCACACGGGCTCCCTCGCCCAGTCGGGTCGGGATCAGCTCTACGATTCGCTCTTCGCCCAGTCGGGCGTGCTGCGCGCGGACACGCTCGGCGATCTGTTCCGGATGGCGAAGATCTTCGCGACCGGACTCGCGGTCGACGGGCCCCAACTCACGATCCTGACCAACTCGGGCGGCCCGGGGATCGTCGCGGCCGACGCGGCCGTGCGCAGCGGCCTCGAGCTGCCCCCGCTCGCGCCGGCCACGCAGGCCGCCGTGGCGTCGAAGCTTCCGTCCATCGCCTCGATCTCGAACCCGCTCGACATGACCGCCGACGTGAGCCCGGAGCAGCTGCGCGAGGTCCTCGCGCTCCTCGTCGCCGAGCCCGAAGTGCACGCGGGCCTCGTCATCGCCACGCCGACCGGGACGCTCGATGGGTCGGTGATCGCGAAAGCGATCCTCGACGTCAAGTCGGCGTCGGGCAAGCCGATCATCGCCTGCCTGTTCGGCGTCACCGACCTCTCGCGCGACGCCGCGTTGCTCGAGGAGAACGGCGTCCCCGCCTACACCTTCCCGGAGGAGGCGGTGCAGGGGCTCGGGAGCCTCGCCCAGTACCACGCCTGGCGCGCGCGGCCGCGGACCCCCGTCCGATCGTTCCCCGTCGACCACGACGCGGTCGCCGCGACCCTCGCCGCCGCCCGGGCCGCGGGCGCGTCCGTGCTGCCGGAGTACTCCGCGCGTTCGCTCCTCGAAGCCTACGGGGTACCGTTCGCCCGGGCCGCCCGGGTCGTGAGCCTCGACGACGCGCTCCGGGCGGCGAAGACGATCGGATACCCCGTCGTGCTCAAGGTCGCCTCCCCGGACATCTCCCATAAGACCGACGTGGGCGGGGTCGCGGTCGGTCTCGGCGGACCGGAGGCGCTGCGCGCCGCGTGGGAGCGGATGCGCGAGTCGCTCGCCCTCCGCGCGCCCCGGGCCCGGATCGAGGGGTTCGAGGTCGAGGCCGAGGTGCACGGCGGAAAGGAAGTGCTCATCGGGGTGCAGCGGGACCCGAGCTTCGGCCCGATCGTCGTCTTCGGGCTCGGCGGGATCTACGTCGAGGTGCTCCGCGATGTGACGTTCCGCCTCGCGCCGCTGCGCGAGCTCTCGGCCCAGCGGATGATCCAGTCGGTGAAGTCGTTCCCGCTGCTCCAGGGGGTCCGCGGCGAGCCGCCCAGCGACCTCGCCGCCCTCGCGGAGACGCTCGAGCGCGTGTCGCAGCTGGCCGTCGACCGGCCCGAGGTCGTCGAGCTCGACATCAACCCCCTGATCGTCCTGCCCGCCGGGAAGGGGGTCGCCGCGGTCGACGCGCGGGTCGTACTCGGTCCGACTTCCAGATCGGCACCGTCGCCTTGAGCTCCTCGATGAGGTAGCGCGCCGCGTCGAACGCCTTGGCCCGATGACCGCACGCCGCACCGGCGATCACCGCGGTCTCCCCGACCTCGACCCGACCGAACCGGTGCCACAGGACGACCCGCCGGGCCCCGAACGTGCGTCGCGCGGCCGCGTCCAGCGCACGCATCCGGCGGAGGGCCATCGCGCGGTCGACCTCGTACTCGAGCGCGACGACTCGGCCGGCGGGGCGGGAGTCGGGGCGGACGCGTCCCGCGAACACGACCACCGCGCCGAGACCGGCCCCCTCCAGCGCGCGGCTGGCCGCTTCCAGGGAAAGCCGGTTCCGCGTGAGGCGGATCGACACGCTCAGCCCCCCCCGTACGGCGGGTGGACGGAGAACTCGTCGCCCGGCCGTACGCGCTGGCGCAGGTCCGTCAGATATCGCCCGTTCCGCACGAAGCGGCTCGCGCGCAGGATCGACTTGAGCTGCGGATGGGCCGCGGCCAGGCCCCGAACGAGCTCGGCCGCGCCAATTCCCCCGGCGGGGACGTCGAGCTCGACGGAGGACCGGCCCGCCGCCGTGCCCGCGGACGCGAACAGTCGGACATGGACCGAGCGTCGGGCCGGCGGCATAGGGCGGCTGCCCAGAGGGCGCGGGGGGTTTGAAGTACGGGCGGCCCCCCCGTGCTAGTCTCGGCGAAAGGGCTGCGGATTCCGCACAAAAGATTAGTAGGCTCTGGACCTCGAATCTGAGGATGAACGAGATCTCCGTCCGCGTCGGGGGCCAGGCGGGGGACGGTATCGCCTCGATCGGCGAGTCGGTCGCCCGCGGGTTCTCGCGACTCG
>JASHUS010000045.1 GCA_030039865.1 Thermoplasmata archaeon | reverse complement strand
GCCCGCGCCGCCCGTGGCGGCGTTGGCGCCGTTAGCGCCGGCCCCGCCGTTGCCGCCGGCACCACCCGACGTCGAGGCCGACGTGTTCGTGGCATCGCCCCCGGGTCCGCCGGCTCCTCCGGTCGCCCCCCATCCGCCCGCGCCGCCCGTTCCGCCGTTACCACCCTCGTCGGCGTTACCCCCGCCGCCGCCGTTGGCGAACGTGTCGTCGAACGCCGATCCGTTGATCGTGGCCTCGCCGGTAGAGTAAATCGAGCCGCCCAGGGCCGCACCGCCCGGGCCACCGGGTCCCCCGGCCCCGCCGGCGCCGCCGGCCGAACCGACGGTACCAGCGGTTCCCTTGCCCCCCGCGCCTCCGCTGAGGCCGTAGTGGCTCGTCCCGGAGGAGTGGGTTCCGCCGGCGCCTCCGGCACCGCCCGGCCACGCCTGGCCGCCCTGCCCGCCGAACTGGCCGTTGCCCCCGGAGCCGCCGTTGCCTCCATAGCCCCCGTATGCATTCTCGTCCTCGAACGAGCAGCCGTTCACGACGAGCGTGCCCGCGTTGTAGACCGTGGCTCCCTCGGCCGCCCCGCCGGCTCCACCGGCCCCACCGGCCCCGCCGGCGCCCGCGGTACCGGCCCGGCCCAAGGTCTTATTGTCGGCGCCCCCGGCGCCGCCCGCGGTCGTGGTCCCTGCTCCGCCGTTGCCACCCGCGCCGGACTGGCCAACGTTGCCGGCGTCCCCGCCAAGCCCACCGCTGCCGCCGGTCCCGCCGTTGCCGCCGAAGGCCGAGTCGCCTGTGAAGGAATCGTCAATCAACGTGAGGGTGCCGCCGTTGTAGATCGCCCCGCCCAGGGCCGCGCCGCCGGTCCCGCCTGCGCCACCGGCCCCACCCGAGCTCGAGTTTGCGCCGGAACCGCCTGCGCCCCCGGCGCCGCCGTCCTTGCCGGCCGCACCGGCCCCTCCGTTGCCTCCGGAGCCCCCGGTGCCACCCCATCCGCCGATGCCGCCGGCGCCCCCGGTGCCGCCGTCCCCGCCGGTCGCTTCGTTGTTTTCGAAAGTGTCGTTCGCGAGAGTGACAATCCCGCTGGAAATCCAGATCGCCCCGCCTTCCGCCGGCTCGGCGGCCAGCCCCGCGCCCGCGGCGACGGGCTTACCGCCGTTCTTGCCGGCCGTGCCCGCCTTGCCTGCGGCGCCCGTACCGCCGTTCGCCCCGTCAGTTCCGCCCGCGCCGTTGGCCCCGTTGCGGCCGGGGGATCCGGCGCCCGCGGTGGCGGAGGATACGGCCCCGTCGTACAGGTTGATCCCATTGATGGTGAGATGGCCGCCCGTGACTTGGAACAGCTGGGTGGCCCCGCCCCCGCCGAAGTTCACGTAGAAACCGCCGGAGTCGATCACGACCGATAGGCCGGCCGGGATCGTGGCGTACGTGGTGAAGTCGACGGTGCAGTTCTCCCCGTAGACGTACGTGCCGCTCACCGAGATGTTCGAGAAGAGGCTCGCCGCCGTGCAGTCCGTCAGCGTCGTCGGCGTGACGTCCGCCGACAGCGCTGGCCCGCTCGAAGCGGAGGCGCCCGTAAAGGCCGCTCCCACGGTCGGGATCATCCCGACCACCGCAAAAGTGGTCAACGCGATCACAACGGCTATCCATGTCAAGCTGTTCTTCGCCATGTCTACGCCCCGTCGGTCCGGCGAACGGCTTCGTCGCCTATAATCCGCTCAGAACCGAAACTCGGTAGTCCTCCCGTCGGCTCCGTAGCCCATCCAGCCTCTATAGTCCCGGGGAAAAGTTGGGGTACTTCGATGGAACGGGGGTCCCGGTGCGCGCGCGCGAAACGCACCCCGTTCGGACCGCCGTGCGGGGACGAGGGCCGTGCACGCCCGCCGGGGCTAGTATGTTTCGAGGTGGAGGCCGGGAACTCGTTGGAAGTCTTGGTCCCGGGTGACCAGGATCGCTCGATACTTGCGCGCGATGGCGGCGAACGGATTCGAACCGCTGGCCCGACCGTAGGGCGCTCCGGCCCGCTCATATAGGCGAAAGTATGTTCCATACTGTATGAAACTGGTCCAGGCAAGGATTCCCGAGGCCGAGTTCGAACTGCTCCGGCGACAGGCAAAGTCGGAACGGACGACGATGCAGGAGTGGGTCCGCCGGGCGATTCGCGAGAAGCTCCTGCCAGACGACGTCGACCCGAGCGACCCGATCTTCTCCGCGTTCCCGCTCGTGCGTGGAAAGGGCCCCAAGGTGGATGTGTCGGCGCGCCACGATGAGTACCTCTACGGGCCGATGGAATGATACTCGTCGACACGGGAGCCTGGTACGCGCTCTCCGATCCCCGGGACCGGAACTCGACTTCGGCCGTCGCGGCATGGAACCAGGTCCGGACCGGCGAGTACGGTCGCGCCGTAGCCACCGACTACATCCTAGACGAGACGTATACCCTCCTCCGGATGCGTCTCGGGGTTCGCGCCGTCCGTGCGTTCCGCGATCGGCTCGTCCGATCGGGGAACCTTCGGATCGTTCGGGTCAGCGAGCGGGACTTCGAGGAAGCTCTGGACCTGATGGTCGCGCACGACGACAAGCGTTGGAGCCTTACCGACTGCACGTCGTTCCTTCTGATGCGCCAGCTCTCGATCGGAAGCGCGTTCAGTTTCGACCGCAACTTCCGGGAGGCGGGCTTCCGTCTCCTCCCGGCGGACTGACGCCGCCGGGCCCGCTCCCACTCGGGGAGCCACACTCTCTCTCGCATCATGAGGGAGACCCCGACAGTTGGGATCTCGCCAGAGCAACGGCGCGAGAGCGCAGCGGTTGCGGAACGTCTAGGAACGTTCGATCCGCGCCCCGGTCGATTAGGAGAAGCCGGTCGGACGGATCGGTCCGGTCTACCCGGTCCAGCAGGAGGATCGACCGGGTGAGGGCCGACGGTCCTGCACGGCCACGCGATCCACGAGAAGCGTAGCCCCGAGCGGATTCGAACCGCTGTCGCCGGCTCCAAAGGCCAGCATGCTTGGCCACTACACCACGGGGCTGTGCCTCGGGAAGGGCGGGGTCGGGGTAATGATGGCTTCGACGCAGGGACTCGATTCGCGGCCGCCCTCGCCGCTCAGCCGGGACGCCCGGGGAACGGCGCGGCCCGGCCCGAAGTCGGCGAGCGCGCCACGTGGCCCCGGTGGACCGTCTCGCGCTGCCCGATGCCGAGCAGGAGTGGGAGCGGGAGGACCGCGATCGCTCCGGTGAACCACCAGGCGACGGTATAGCCGTAGGCGTCGGCGATGAACGCGAATCCTAGCGCGAGGCCCGAACCCAGAAAGATCTGGATTGCGTTCACGAGGGCGAGGGCGAGCGAAAGGTGCTCGCCCTTCGCCTCCGGGAATCGGACCGGCAAAAGGTAGAGCACCGCGAAGATCACGCCGTCGGCGAAGCCGAGCAGGGCGAAGAGCCCGAAAAGCTCGGTGAATCCGAGGTACGGGATCGTGAAGAATAGCACGCCCGCCACGGCGCCGAAGAGCAGGAGGACGCGACGCATGTCGCGCGCCCTCTCCCCGAGGAACCCTCCGATCGGACCACCCGGGATCTCGAAGACGATCATCAAGCTCGGTATCCCCGCCGCGATGGCGATGGGCCAGGTCGGGTGCACGGCGGCCGAGTACTGTACGAAGTACTGCGCGGCGAGCACGTACGCCGCCCAGAGGCCCGCGGTGCCGAGTGCGATCGCCCAGAGCGAGCGTGATCGCAGCGTGGGCCCCGCTGCGCGCCAGAGGCTCGTCAGCGGACGTCGCGCCGGGACCGCCCGGATCTGGGGGATCAACATCGGCGCGACGACCCCGCAGCCGAGGAGCGCGAGGCCGCCCACCAGCAGCGCGGCGCCCCATCCGTACATCGCGCCGACCAGCGCGCCGGCGAACAATCCGGCGCCGCTCCCGACCGAGAACGCCGAGTTGTACGCACCGATCGCCGGGCCCTGCGTGCCGGGAGGATAGAGCGAAGTGACGATACCGAGGGCGGGCGCGAAGAAGAACGCGGCCCCGGCCCCTGCCCCGAACCGCAGGAGCGAGAGCACGATCCAGTTGGGGGAGAACGCGGATGCCGTGGAGAACGCGCCCATCAGGAAGAGCGCGAAGATGGAGACCGTTCGATTCCCCCATCGCAGCACTGCGAACCCCGCCACGAGCTGGAAGAGGCCGGCGCCGATCAGGAACGAACTCACGACGATCCCGAGCTCGGGCGTCGTCGCACGGAGGTGCGTACCGATGAGCGGCAGCACCGCCCCTACATTGTACCAGTTGAACGCGTAGACGACACGCGCGAGCATGAGCGCGCCGAGCGCCGACTCCCGTCGGGGCGTCGGAGGAGCCCCGTCCGTCACCGTGCGTCCTTGCCGAGCAGCCCGTGCGTCTCGAAGTATCGAAGAAAGCCCGCGGC
This sequence comes from Thermoplasmata archaeon, assembly GCA_030039865.1. Lineage (GTDB taxonomy): Archaea > Thermoplasmatota > Thermoplasmata > Lutacidiplasmatales > UBA184 > Lutacidiplasma. Next base: position 8,032 of record JASHUS010000045.1, on the reverse strand, counting down.
GGCCAGTTGGTAACCCGACACGAGCGACTCGCGTTCGGCGACCCCCGGTTCCTGGCGGGACTCGGCGTCGTGCTCCGCCAAGCGCCGCTCGACCCACGCGACCTCGGGGCGCTGTCGGGCCGCCGCCAGGGCGACGTCCCGCCAGTCCTCCACTGCCACGCGGTACCGGGCCAGATCGGAGACTCCGTCCGGGCTGGGACCGAAGTGGGTGTACAGTACCAGAGTGGGATCCATCGCGCGCATCGTCTCGAGGCTCGCGAACAGCGCCTCGAGGTCGAGATCGGGGGGCGGTACCGCGGGCCGGAGATGCGAGCTTCCCGGTAATCGGACGCCAGCCGCATCACCGGTGAAGATCGCTCGGAGCGCGGTATCGAAGTACGCGAGATGGTGCCGTGCGTGTCCCGGCGTGGCGACGACCTGGATCTCCCCACCCCGGACCGCAAATGACTCTCCGCCGCGCAATCCCACGACGCGTGAGGTCGGCACCGGGGCCACCGTTCCCCACAGCTGATCGAAGACCGGACCCCACGCGCGTCGTGCGCTAAGGATCAATCGCGTCGGGTCGACCATATGCGGCAGCCCGAGCTCGTGCACATAGAAGGTCGCCCGCGGGAAGGCGTCGACAAGAGTCCCCATGCCACCCGCATGGTCGAGATGGATGTGCGTACCGAAGACGTGTCGTATCTGACCCAGTTCGATCCCGGCGCGGTCGAGTCCCGCGAGCAGCTCGTCCCGACACGAACCGGGGCCCGTCTCGATCAGGCTGAAGCCTTCCGACTCCGGAAGCACGTACGATCCGATCAGCCCCTCCGTGCCCCGGAAGTCGAGGTCGATGAGTTGACGGTCCCGGCCGAGCTCGTGCACCGACACCGCGCTCACGGTCGGCCGATCCTCACGCGCCCAAGAACGGGCTCGCCGACGCGTACGCGAGGAAGGCGAGGATCGTAGCGGCCGCGGCCACGACGATGGCCGCCACCCAGATCGGGGTGCGCCACCGCAGGACCTTGGCGCCGTCCAGCGGTCCGACCGGAATCAGATTGAATGCCGCGAACCACCCGTTGATGTAGGCGAGGAAGAGCAGGTACACGAAGTACGGCGAGTGCGCGAGAAAGGTCGCGATCGCTGTGACGTAGAACAGTGCGAAGAAGCACAGGTTCGAGACCGGACCGGCGAGGCTCGTCCGACCCCAGTTGTCCCGGTCGACGACGCTCATCCCGCTCACGACGGTCGCGCCGGGGGCTGCGAAGAGGAACCCGAACGTGGCCGTGAAGATCGAGAAGACGAGCCCGAATGGCGACATGCGGAACTCGGCCCAGAACCCGTGTCGCTGGGCCACGACCTTGTGCGCGAGTTCGTGACAGACGAACCCCGTGAGCGCGGCCGCCGCCGCCGTCAGGATGAGCGGGACCGAGACGAGCGAGAAGAAGTGGGCCGTGTTCCCGAAGAGCAATCCTGCGCCCGAGAGGATAATGATCAGATCGAAGGTGAGGACGGCGTACGCGATCCCGATGTGGAGGAGCTCGGTCCGCGAGGTCGTCACCCGCGTCGTGGTCGGACGGGCGGGGGCCCACGTGTAGTAGTAGTTCGGCCCCGACGTCATGATCGTACCGTCGTGCCCGAGGGAAGCCATCGTTCGAACGGCATCGGCGTCGTCGGGCGCTCCCCCGTCAGCAGCGATCGGACGAGTTGGACGCCGTCCCCGAGGCGTGGGCCGGGCCGGCTGAAGTACGCCTCGTCCGCGACATAGACGCCCATGGGCGGCCGGAGCCGAGCCGCGCCTTCGCGGATCTTGCGAAGCTTCAGCTCACGCAGCGTGCGTGTGACCGAGAAGCTGCAGGGGGTGAAGAGGACGAGGTCGGGCTGACGCGCGGCGAGTTCCTCCCAGGTCAGACGCTCCGCATGCGCGCCGGGCGCCGGACCCAGCGGGGTCCCTCCCGCGGCGCGGACGATGTCCGAGCTCCAGAGCCCCGCCAGGATCGGAGGATCGAGCCACTCGACGACGGCGACCGTGCCGTGCCCGGACGACGGTCGCTCGACCTGCTGGCGGGTCGCCGCGACGAGCCGAGCGCCCGCGCTCGGGTCGTGGAGCGCGTCCGCCACTTGCGAGAACGTCGAGAGCACGTCCGGTAAGGTGCGCGGCGTCAGGCTGACGACTTCCGGGGCGACGCCGGCTTGGCTGCACGCCGCGCCGACCTCTTCCGTCGTGACCGAGCAGACGCCGCAGAGGTCCTGGGTCAACAACAGGTCTGGTCGCAGGCTGCGGAGCCGCTCCACGTCGAGATAGTAGAGGCTCTCGTCCGCGCCTCGGGCCCGCCGGACGCGATCGTCGATCATCCCGGATGGCTGGTCCGAATCCAGCGTGCGCGGCCACATCACCGCCGGCAGTCCGCCGATCTCCGCGGGGTAATCACACTCCGCGCTGCGGCCGACGAGGTCCGCCGTGTGCCCAAGTGCGCAGACGATCTCCGTCGCGCTCGGCAGGACCGACACCACGCGCATCGTGACTCCCGAGGGTCGTTCAGCAAGTCGGCCGTGGCCTACTTACGCTTTCGGCCCACCGGGGACTTTCGCGATTTCTTCGGCGAGAGCGAGCGTCCGGTCACGGCCCGACGGGCGCCCTTGGGTCGCGGCGCGCGCGGCGAAGCGCGCCGGGGCCGACGTGGCGGGCTCGGCTGTGCGGACGGAGGCGGCGGGGGAGGAACGGGCAGGCCGAGGTGGCGGCAGAGGTTCGACTCCTGCTCGTAGGTCAGGCCGAGCCGCCGGGCCTCCTCGCGCTCCTCGCCGGCGAGCTCGGCCTTCCCTCCGCGCTCGAGCGCTACGGCATGCAGGAATCGCAGCTGGGGTTGCTCCGGCGCCTGAGCGAGCAACGCCTCGATCTCGACCCGGGCCGCCGACCACTCCTTCTGATCGACCAGCGCGGCGACCAAGTGGGCCCGCACCTCATTCCGAGCCTGGTCCTCGGCGAGGAGGCGGCGATACATCTCGACCTCCTGCCGCGGCTGCGAACGAGCGCCATAGACCGCGGCCTTTCCGAGACGCGCATCGACGTCGTCGGGGCGGGCTTGCAGGACGTCATCGAACGTTCGTTCCGCATCCGCGATGAGCCCGAGCGCGAGGAGGGAGCGCCCGATCCCGACCTTCGCGGGCAGGAACCCCGGCTTCAGGTCGGCGGCCTGCCGGTAGAATCGCAGCGAGAGCGCGGGCACGCCCCAATCGAGCCAGGTTCGGGCGCGGCGCACGATCTCGTCGAGCTGGTGCGCGCTCGGCAGGAGCCGCTTCGACTCGCGGGGTGGGGCGTGCGGCGCCTCGCCCAGCATCGCTTCGAGCCCGAGTTGGCGCGCGAGCTCCGCGAATCGGGGACCCTCGACAAGCGTCCCACCGCGGCGCACGACGTCCTCCGAGATCGCCAGCGGGAGGTGACCGGGGGTGAGGACCACGACATGGACCGGGCGGCTCAGCCCCCGGGGGTCGAAGAGGCGCTCCACCGTCTCGAGCGAGACCTGGGTCGGATCCTCGAGGAAGGCATAGAGGAAGCCGTCGCCGGTCCGCAGCAGCAGACCATCCGGCGAGGGCTTGACCGCGTCGAGGCGCTGGCCCATCGCCTGAACGAGCGCGCCCGACAGGTCGACGAACGCCGGGGACGCCATCGGTCGCGCAGAGGTCCGTTGAGTTTAATATGCTGGCCGTCCAACGGTCGCCGCCGTGCAACTCGCGGGGCTCTATCGCTACCTTCCCGAGGTCGAGCGGGACTTGGCCCGCACGTACGCGCGGGAACGCCCGAGCGCTCCACCGGCCATTCGGGACTACCTCGACGTCAATCGCGAGTTCACTCTACGGGGCGGCAAGCGCTTCCGTGCGATCCTCGTGCTCGCCGGGTATCATATCGCGACCGGGCGTCCTCCGCGCCCGGTGCTTCACGCCGCGGCGGCGATGGAACACTTTCAGAGCTGGATGTTGATCCACGACGACGTCATCGACCACGCCGAGGAGCGCCGCGGCGGGCCCGCCGTCCATCGGGCCCTCACGAGCGCGCACCTGCGCGAACGTCGCGAGGGGTCCCCCGAGGACTACGGCGTCGGGCTCGCGATCACGCTCGGCGATCTCGAGGAGCCGTTCACGGTGGAGGCGATCCTCGCCGTGCGCGCGGCGCCCTCGGCGCGACTCGCCGCGCTGGCCGAATATGTCAGCATGACCCGGCTCACCGCGTATGGCCAGCTCCTCGATATTCGCAACGGGACGATCCCGCCGGGTTCGGTGAGCGAGCGGGACGTCCTGACGGTCCACGAACTCAAGAGCGCGATCTACACCGTGACCGCCCCGCTCCTGATCGGAGGGCTGCTTGGAGGGAACCGACGGGCCGCCCTTCGCGACCTCGCGGCGGTCGGTACCGACATGGGGGTAGCGTTCCAGCTCCGCGACGACGTCCTCGGAGCGGGGTTCGACGCGGGGGCAACCGGAAAGAGCTCGAACGATCTCGTCGAAGGGAAGCGAACCCTGCTCGTGGTCAGGGCCTGGGAGAACGGCTCCGAGGCGGACCGGGAACGGCTGGCCCGCGTCTTGGGCCACCCCTCCGCGCCGCCCGAGGACGTCGAGCGAGCCCGCGAGGTGATCCGCGCGACCGGCAGCCTCGACTACTCCGAGCGCCGGATCCGCGAGCTCACGGACGGCGCGCTGCGCCGCCTCGCGCGCAGCCGCTCGATCCGCCCGGCGGCCAAGCCCCTTCTCCGGGAGATCGCGGACCGGCTCGTCCGCCGATCGTCCTAGCGCCGACTCAGGTGTCGCCGGACGACGCCCCGGGGTCGTCCGACGTTACGGAGGGGACGCCCGCGGCCTGCAGCGCTTGGGTCAGCTCCTGCTGCATCGAGGTGTAGCGCTCCTTGAGGTGGTTCTCCTGCCGCTCGATCGCCTTGAGCCGCACCTCGGCGGTCTCTTTGTCCTCGGTGAGCAGGGTCTCGACTTCCTGCCGGTTCTTCGCCTTCACGAGGAGGCCCCCGATCGGGCGGTACACGACCGCGTCCTCGGGGAGCGTCTTCAGCTCCTCGAGGGTGTGGGAGACTTCCCGGACCTTGAGGTCGAGCTGGAGCCGTTGCTGCTGGACGGCCCCGAGCTCCTGCTGGAGCCGCTGGAACTGCTTGAGATCGTTCTGCAACTTCGCTGGCAGCGCCACGGAGCGGGCGACCCGACGGCCGACTTAACGGCTTCGCCGGTCAACCGCGCGCCGCTTCCCGACCCGCGGCCCGGGCGGCGGCGAGCGCGAGATCGATCCAGCCGAGGTACGTGTTCAGCGCGGCGCGCATCGCCCCGGTGTCCCGGGCAGAGATCGCGATCTCGACCGGTCCCGTGCCGACCCGGCGGACGGTCGCGGCCGAACGAGGGACCTCCCGCGCGGCCTCGGGTCGGAGGGCCCGCTCCACATGGTCCGAAAGCGACGCGTCCCGCGTGCGCAGTTCGATCGTCGCGGTCCAGGCGTCGAGCGGCGCGCTCACGCGGCGAGCTCCCGGTCGAGTCGTGCGACGACGCGGTCGGTCTTCTCCGCCGCCGAACGCACGTAGCTCTCCGGGGAGAGCAGTCGGTCGATCTCCTCCGCGGTGAAGTACCGACGGACCGTCGGATCGGCCTGGGCCCGCGCCGCGAGGTCCACGGGCGTTCCGTCCATCGAGCGCGAGAGTCCCCGCAGGAGCTCGTGCGCGTCGCTCCGGGCCATGCCCTTCGCCGTGAGCGCGAGCATCAGGTTCTCCGTCAAGGCGGCCCGTCCGCTCCGGGCCAGGTGCTCGGCCATGCGGCCCGCGTCCACCCGGAGCCCGCGGAACTCCTCGGCGAGTTTCGTCAGGATGTCGTCGGCGAGCACGATCGCGTGGGGCACGACGATCCGCTCGTTCGCGGTGTTCGTCAGATCCCGCTCGTGCCACTGGACCATGTTCTCGAGCGGAGGAAGGGCGAGGGCGCGCAGCAGGCGCGCGAGGCTCGTGATGTTCTCCGCGACGATCGGGTTGCGCTTCTGCGCCATCGTGGAGCTCCCGACCTGGGCGGCCTCGTCGAACGCCTCGGCCACCTCCCCGATCTCCGTCCGCTGGAGGTTGCGCACTTCGGTCGCGAGCCGCTCGGCCGTGCCCGCGACCAAGGCGAGGAAGTTTCCCAGCTCCGCGAGACGGTCCCGTCCGACGATCTGGGTCGGGGCCTCGTCCGCGGTGAGGTCGAGCCGCCGCATGACGCCCGCCTCCAGCTCGGCCGCATGGGCCCCGAAACCGGCCCCGGTCCCCACCGCCCCCGACATCTTGCCCACGGCGAGTCGGGGGCGCAGTTCGTCGAGGCGATGGATGTGTCGGACCACTTCGGCCGCGGCGGCCGCCATCTTGTAGCCGAAGCTGATCGGCGCGCCATGTTGGCCATGGGTCCGCCCGATCTCGGGGGTGGCGCGATGCTGACGCGCGAGGTCGACCAGGACCTTCGCGAGCGTGACGAGGTCCGAGCGCAGGATCGAGGAGCTTTCCCGCAGCTCCAGGCCGAGCGCCGAGTCGGTGATGTCGGCGCTCGTGGCGCCGTAGTGCACCCAGCGGCCGGCGGGCCCGGCGGCGCTCGCGAGCGTCCGCGTGATCGCCATCACGTCGTGACGGATCTGCCGCTCGAGCTCGTCGACCGCCGTCAGCGAGACGTGGCGGACGTCCGCGACGTTCGCGATCGCGCTGGCGGCCTCTTTCGGGATGATCCCGATCTCGGCCTCGGTCTCGGCCAGCGCCGCCTCCACGCGGAGCGCCCGACCCAGGCGGGCCGACCGCGAGAAGAGTTCGCGCACCTCCGCGCGACCGTATCGGAACTCGAGCGGACAGAACAGCGACGAGGCGTCGTCCGTCACAATGGGCGAGCCGGGGAGGGATATTTATCGGTTGGGCGGGCGACCGTAGCGGCGACTTCGGCGGTACCCCGCCGCGCATCGACTAGGTCGTCCGGCGACCTCGGCGGCGCAGACGTTCGACCCCGCTGCCGTACTGCATCGCCCGCTTCGGTCGGGAGACGACCGACTCCGGCAATCCCCGGTGCCGGGCCCAGGATCGGAACGCTGCTTTCCGGGGTCCCGCGGGAAATCGAAGGTCCGACGGGATCTGCTGGACGGCGCTCAGGAAACCGGAGTCGAGGTACGGCGCCGCGAGCGTCCGGCCCTCCCGCTCGGCCAGGCGCAACGTCCGCGGCCAATCCGTCCCGAGCAAGCGGGCGACGTCCTGGGCGCTCATCCGGGCGGCCTCTTCGTGCGTCAGGCCTTCGTAGCGCGCGTAGCCGCCGAAGAGTTCGTCGACGCCCTGCCCGCACAGGATCGGTCCGGGCGGAGCGTGGCGCGTCGCGAGGACCAGGGACAGCTGGACGTCCCGATCGACCGGCCGCAGGTCGCCGAGGAGATCCTCCATCTCCCGGTCGACACCCCGCACCTCGCCCTCGTTGAGATCGTGGCCCGTCCACGGCAATCCCAAGAGCGCCCCGATCTCCCGACCGGCCGCGAGGTCGTGACTCGCCGGCTCCCCGATCGTGAACAGCCGGAGCCCCGGGGCCGTGCGCAGCTCCCACGCCAAGAACGCCGAATCGACTCCTCCCGAAAACAGGACGGCGAACGGCTCACCCCGGTCGGCCCACGGCGCCCGCACATCGTCCCACGCCGCGTCCAGCATCGACCAGCGCGCGGATGATTCCGGCTCGGCTCCGACCTCGGGCATCCGTAGTCCCCTGCGTTGGTTCTCCGCGCTCGAAGGACCCCTCAAGCCTTAATCCCCTCCGCGGCAGGGACGCCCATGCCGGTCGGGGCGGGCACACCGATCATCCCGACACGACGCGCGGTCTTCGTCGATCGGGACGGCACGCTCAATCCGGATCTGCACTACCTCAAGGATCCCTCGCGCCTCGAAGTGAACCGGGGCGTGGGCCAGGCGCTCCGGCTCGCGCGCGCCCATGGTTACCTCGTGATCTGCGTGACGAACCAGTCCGGGATCGAGCGAGGTTACTACACGGCGGACGACGTGGAGAGGATCCACCGTCGTCTCAACGA
>JASHUS010000044.1 GCA_030039865.1 Thermoplasmata archaeon | reverse complement strand
TCGGAGAGCTCGCGGAGGAGTCGCGGCGAATCCCCTTGCAAAAGCGGCTCCCCGCCGGTGAGGCACACGTGCTGCGTTCGGTTCCGCTCGACCTCCCGCACGATGGACGGGATCGAGCGCTCCCGTCCGGGCCCGAACGAGTACTTGGTGTCGCACCAGGTGCAACGTAGATTGCACCTCGCGGTCCGGACGAAGGTTGTCCGAACGCCGGTCCACGGGCCCTCGCCCTGGATCGAGTGGAAGATCTCGATGATGCGCATCGACGGACGCACGTCCGCCGTCAAGTAAGGGCTTTTCCGGGCTGTGCGACCCGCATCGGCCTATCTCTCAAATATTGAGGGCGCGTCGCGCGGCCGCCATGGACCTCGCCCGGAGCCAGCACTGGCAGGAGGCGTGGGCCAAGGCGGGCCTGGGCACGGGCCAGCGAGTCCCCGGCCGAGGGAAATTCTACGCGCTGGTCGCGTACCCGGGTACCAGCGGATTCCTGCACGTGGGCCACCTACGGGGTCTCGTCCTGGCTGATGTCCTCCATCGCTACCATCGCATGCTCGGCGAGTCGGTGCTCTATCCCTTCGGGATCCACGCTTCGGGACTCCCCGCGGTCGCCTTTGCCCAGAAGGTAAGCGACGGTGACCCCTCGATCCTCGAGCAGCTTGACGAGCGGAACGTCCCCGCCGACGTTCGCGCCCGGCTGACCGACCCCGAGCAAGCGGCCCGTTTCCTTGGCGAGACCTATCGCGAGGTACTACGATCCATCGGTGCACTGGTGGATCCCACGACCTACCTCACAACGGTCGACCCGGACTACCAGGCGTTCATCCGGTGGCAGTTCCACCGACTCCACGACGCGGGCGGGCTCCTCCAGGGTTCCTACTTCGCATCGATGTGCCCCGTCTGCGGTCCCGTTGCGGTCGACCCGTCCGAGACGGATCTATCCCGAGGCGGTAACGCCGAGGTCGTGCACTTCACGACGGTGCCCTTCCGGCTGGAGGACGGCCGGACCCTGCTCGCCGCGACCCTGCGCGCCGAGACGGTCTACGGGGTCACCAACCTCTGGCTCGCGCCCGGCGCGGAGCTGGTGGTGTGGCATCACGGAAACGACGAGTACCTGGTCGCGCGGAAGGGCGCCGATCGGCTCGTCGAGCAGCACGGCGGCAAGATCGGTCACCCGGTTTCGGCCACGAGCTTGATCGGCCGGTTGGTCCACGTCCCGTTGCGGGAGGCCAGCGTACCGATCCTCGAGAGCCCGATCGTCGATCCGTCGATCGGCACGGGCGTCGTGATGAGTGTCCCCGCGCATTCACCCGCGGACGCGGCCGCCCTGGCGGAGCTCGACACTGGTACCCGCTCGAAGTTGGGATCTCCGCCGGTCCTCCTCGAAGTCCCGGCGGACGTTACCCTGAGCGAATCGGAGCGGACTCTCTTGGCCGGCGAGGGAACGCCGGCCGAGCGGGCCCTGCGGAACACTGGGGCCCGATCGACCGCGGACGCGGCCGCGCTCGGAGAAGCGACCGAGCGAATCTACCGGCTCGAGTACGTCCGCGGTCGGATGACGGTGCCCCAACTCTCCGGGGTCCTGGTACGCGAGGCCCGCGAGCGCGTGGCGCGGATGCTCGCCGAAGGCGGCCACAGTTTCGAGCTCCAGGAGTTCTCGGAGCCGGTGATCTGCCGCAACGGCCATGAGGTGGTCATCCGTCGCGTTCCCGACCAGTGGTTCCTGCACTACTCCGATCCCCGGTGGAAAGCGGAGACCCTGCGGGCGACGGGCGCTCTGACCTGCCTGCCGCCGGATTACGCCCGAGAACTGCCGGGGGTTCTCGAGTGGTTCGGGGACCGCCCGTGCGTCCGCAAGGGGCGCTGGCTGGGCACGCCGTTCCCGCTCAACCCGGAATGGCTGATCGAGCCCATCGCCGACTCGACTCTGTACATGGCCTACTACGTCGTGCGGCGATTCGTCGCGAGCCGCCGGCTGTCCGTGGAACAGCTGACCGACGCGTTCTTCGATTACGTCTTCCGCGGGACGGGGCGCGGGGAGCCCTCGGTCGAGCGCTCGCTGCTCGAAGAAGTGCGCGCGGAGTTCCTCTACTGGTATCCGCTCGACATCAACATCGGGGGGAAGGAGCACAAGCGCGTCCACTTTCCGGCGTTCCTCTACACGCACGCGCTCCTCCTCGCTCCCGAGCAGCAGCCGCGGGGGATCCTCGCCCACTACTGGATCACGGGGCCCTCTGGCGGCAAGATCTCGAAAAAGGAGGTGTCGAAGAAGGGGCGCGGGGTCCCCCCGATGGCCGGGGCCCTCGAGCAGTGGGGTCCCGACGCGCTCCGCCTGTTCCACGTTCACGCGGCCTCGGTCGGCCAGGACGTCGAGTGGGACCCGGATCTGGTCGACCACGCCGTTCGACGCCTCGAGGAGGTCGAGCGGCTCGCGCGCGAGGCCGCCGGAGATTCCGACGGACCTCCCGAGCTCGAGGCGTGGCTCGCGGATGCCGTTCACCGCCTCCTCGACGAGGTGCATGCGGCGTACGCGTCGTGGGACCTGCGACTGGTGGCCGAGCTCACGTTCGTGCGCCTGCCGGAGCTGCTGCGGCGCTACTACCTTCGGGGCGGTACGCCCGGCCGGGGCACCGACCAGGTCCGCCGAGCCTGGATCCGGCTCATCTCTCCGATAACTCCCCACCTCGCCGAGGAACTCGGACTCGCGGACGGGGGACCGCTCGTCGCGACCGTGACCTTTCCTCGGGCCGACGAGTTTCCCGTGGACGAGGCCGCCGACGCCCGGGAGAGATTCCTAGAGCGGATCGAGGAGGACCTCCGGGCCGTGCTCCGGCCGATCCGAGATCGGGGCGCTCAGGGTCCCGAAGAGGCCGTGTTCTTCGTCGCGGAGCCGTGGAAGGCACCCGTCGAGCAGTGGATGCGCGAGGCCGTCGACCGGGGGGCGTTGCCTACGGTGCGGGAGATCATGGAGCGCTCGGCGAGCCACACGGAGGTGGCCGCGCATCGAGCGGAGGTCGCGAAGTACGTCCAGCGCGTCGCGCCCTTGCTCCGGTCCGAGGGTGCGCCGGTCTCGGGGGTGAACGAGTTCGAAGCGCTCCGCTCGGCCGAGGGTTATCTCTCCCGCCGGCACGGCTTCCGCACGATCGTCGTGGTCCGCGAGTCCGAAGGAGAGTCCCGAGATCCGCTCGGGCGACGGGACCGCGCTCGTCCGGGCCGCCCGGCGTTTTACCTGGTCGGCCGAGCGGCGGCCTGACGTAGTGGGACCGGATTTCGAGTCTCGGGGAGGGATCCGACGGCGTCCGCTCTCTCCAAGCTGCTTTCGGTGGGTATTTGAACCGGGATATACGTCCGCCCCTGCTCGCTCGCGGGCACCGGGGAACCCACATGACGATGAAGCCGACGAGAGTACCTCAGGAATATCTGGAACGCACGATCCGCCTGCGAGCACCTCCCGCGACGAGCCGAGGGCCCGCCGGCGGGACCCGACGCGCCTTGGCCGTCGGAATAGTCGTGGCGCTCGCGATGGCGGGGCTCTTCACGTATGCGGGACACGCCGAGTACGGTTCCTTTGCCGGCAGGGCCGCGTCCGAGGAAGCGAGTCTCACTCTCAGCAGTAGCTCGGGGGCGCCCGGGGCGCCGATCTTCGTTACGCTCGCCGGCTTTCCCGCGGACTACCAGGCCTGGGTCAACATGACGAACAGCTCGGTGCCGGGCTACAACGTCGAGTCCGATCCCGAGTTCTACATCAACGAATCGGGCGGCGCCTCCCAGCAGTTCGCGCCCGCCTACGACCACATGAGCGCGGGGTCGTACACCTTCACGGCGTACGACCCGAACATCCTCGCGAACCTCTCCGCCGCCTACACCGTCACATCCAGCAACGCCTCGTTCGCGGCGACTGCCAACCCGGGTTGCGGCGGTTCGAGCGTATCATTCAGCGGGAGCGGATACGCCTCCGGTGTTCCGACGTATGTCTACGTGGGTCCGGTGGCGGGGACTCCCGACTACGACTACCTCGGAGAAGTGCCGGCGAACGCTACCGGCAATGTGAGCGGCTCCGTCACCTTCCCGACGCTCACGACGGGGACCTACAACTTCTGGGGGGAGGACGCGTACGGAAACTATGCGGCCTCCAGCTTCACGTGCTCCTCCGTGAGCCCGCCAACGCCCGCCGTCTCCCTCAGTCCGATCGCCGGACCCATGGGCATCAGCGCGACGCTGACGGGCTCCGGTTACACGGCGGACGCTTCGATCAGCGTCGA
>JASHUS010000043.1 GCA_030039865.1 Thermoplasmata archaeon | reverse complement strand
GCCGGGCAGGATCTCGGGCATGGTGTTCCGAGGGTCCCGAACCGGTCGCCCGATTTAGGGCGAACGGGTGGGCCCGGAGCGATCTGCGGGTGCGGTCGGGAAGGGCCGACTCAATAGAAGGGCCAAGCGCGAGCCCGGGCGCCGAGCCCCGCGACGACTCGGACCCGGGCCGGCACGCGCTCGCCGTGGGTGACCTTCGAACAGAGGACCGAGAGTCGGGTCATGCCCTCCACGATCGTGAAGGGACCTCCCGAACGTTCTCCGATGACCACGGGCGCGCCTCGCATCCGTCCCGGGCGAAACGCGCCGCGGATCCGCCGGTAGTTCGCGGCGACCGCCAGATCGGGATCTCCCTTCTCGGCTTCCAAGGACTCCACGAACTCGGCCAACCCCCGGGACGGGGCCCGGGGCCGGAACAGGTCCAGGTTCGGAACCCTCAGCCCCGGGATCTCACGGGCCGCGATCTCCCCCGTCGACCACGAGAGCTGCAGGGAGACGAGCGACGCGAGGTACTTCGGTCGCGTGCCCACGACGGTCGAGCGCAGACGCCTCCGATCCGCCCGAGTCCGTCCCGTGCGTCGATCGGTGCGCACCCGTTCGAAGAGCCCGGGCCCGAGCCCCCGGCTGTACGCTCGATCATGTCGGACGTCGTTCTGAGTTTCAGCAACGGCGAACTCCCAGAGTGCCTCCGAGCTCGAGACCGGGCGCCGGTCGACGATCCCGAGTGGCTGCGCCCGCCGTCGACCGTGTCCGCGCGGGTGGCCGAGGCGAGTCCCTCCGACGCTCACGCGTTGTCACCGTCCGGCAAGTTCGGAGTCGACTCGACCTCGGCGGAACCGACCGGTTCCCCCGGCGCCGCGGGAGCGGGACCCGTCGGTCCGGCGGCCGGCTCAACCGGCCGAGATCGGCGACGGAGGACGAGACCGATCAGGAGCAGGATCGCGCCACCGATGATGAGCAGCGAGCCGTAGGTGGTCAGCGCGGTGGTCAGCCGAAACGAGACCGAGCCGGCCCGGGCTCCGCTCGCGTTCGCCCCGAGGAAGACCCGGCCCCCGACGGGCTGGTTCAGCGAGATCGAGCCGGCCATTCCGGACTGCAGGGTGACCTCCGAGAGCTCGCTGGTGCTGGTACAGTTTCCGCCACATACCCCGACGATCACCCGGACCGCCGTATCGGCGCTCCAGCTGACCGTGACGGGGATCGTCCCAGTCAGGGATGAACCCGGGACGGCGGCGACGCTGAACGTGGGAGCGCCCGACGGGGCGGGGACCGACCTCGCCGGCTGGGACAGGACGGGCACGAGCAGGAGCACGATCCCGAGAGCGAGCGCCACCACGCCGATCGCGAGGACCCCGAGCCGCACGGCGCACTCGCTCCGGGCCTAACGCTCCGCGTCGGCCAGCGCGGCGGCGCCTCGGGCCCGGGCCACCGGGCCGGCCGTCGCCATCGGCCCGGGCTCGAACGCGAGGAACTCGTTGCCGTCCGGGTCCGTGAAGCGGAGGGCCCGGCCGCCCCAGGGCTCCGCGTGCTCGCGCTCGGTCACGAGGGCCCCGACCTTCTCGAGCCGCAGCTGGAGCGCCGCGACGCTGTCGGTCTGGAAGACGATCCCAGTGCGGGACCCGATGCGGGACCGGGCCTCCGAGTAGTACGGCTCGCCCCAGCTCGGATGCGGGGCGACGAGCGAGAGCGCGGCCGTGCCTTTGCCGAGGGCGAGCTCGACATAGCCGGACTCCTCGTCCTGGGCCCGGATCTCGAAGCCGAGGACGTCCCGGTAGAAGCGGATCGCGCGCTCCTGGTCCGCGACGACCACCGCGATCCGTTGCAGGAGCATCAGCCGGCCCGCGCCGCGGGCGGGCGGCAGGTCGAGGTTCACGCCGGTGCCGAGCGAGGTCGGGTTCCACTCCTCGAGTTCGTAGCGCCCGACGGCGACCTTGGCCCACGGGTCGGTCCGCAGAACGCGTCGCGCCTCATCCCCTTCGCGCGCGCGGAAGAGGAGGAAGTCGCCCGGGGGCTCGGTCAGGGGGCCGTGCCCCACCAGCCGGCCGGCCTGGTCGAGTCGCGCGAGGAAGTCCCGGATCACGTGCGGTTCGGGCCACGTCTCGGGATCCGCCGCGCCGGTCTCGACGCGCCTAAGGTAGATGCGTTTCGGCCGGCGGCCGGGGGTCGAGCGCGAGGTCATTCGTTCCCGAGATGGTCGCGCCCCTACTTGGAGAATCACCCCGGGCCGGCGGGCCGGTCTCCGCGCCCCGACCAGGCCCGTCCGAGCGACCGGACGGAACCGAGGACCTCGTCGATCGGCAGGCCGCCGAAGTCGAAGATGCCGACGAGCTCGTCGATCCCGGCGACCGCGAAGTGGTCGAGCCGCGCGGCGACGTCGGCCGGGGTTCCGAAGATCGCCCATCCCGCAGCTTCGATGACCGGTGCGTGGCCCTGGCGGGGGTCGCGCTCGACCCTCGCCTCGTAGAACGAACCGTGCGTCGCGCGCCGGCTGTCGAGGTACCGCTGGAGCGCCGCGCGCGCCCGATCGGGGTGCGGCCCGGCGTAGACATGGACCGCGGCCAGCACCTCGCCGCGGAAGTCCGGCGGGAGTGCGGCTCGATACTCTCGGATCTCCGACGTCAGCTCATCGAGGTCCGCGACGGTCGCGTACGGTATCAGCGCGAGCGACGCGCGCATGCGAGCGACGTGCGGCACCGCTTCGCGGCGCTGGACGGCGACCCAGATCGGCGGGCACGGGACCTGGACGGGCCGGACGTTGAGCCGAACCGGTGCCGCCGTGGGCCCGGGGTTCCGGACCTCCTCGCCGGCGAACGCGCGACGCAAGGTGTCGAGGCGCTCGTCGAACATCGGCCGCTTCGCGGCCGGATCGATCCCGAAGCCCTCGAACTCGGAGGGGATGTATCCGCTGCCCACACCGAGGTTCAGCCGGCCCCCGGTGAGGCGATCGACCATGGCGTACTGTTCCGCCGCCTCGATCGCCGAGTGGAAGGGGAGAACGCTGACGAGCGCCCCGAGACGGATCCGCGAGGTCCGCGCGCCGCACGCCGCGAGCAGGACTGGCGGGGAGGGACACGTGCCCCAGGGGAAGAAATGGTGTTCCGCGACCCATAGGCCGGAGAGCCCGCCCTCCTCGGCGGCGACGGCCAATTGGACGATCTCGTCGAGGCGGCCCGACTCGTTCGATCCCTCGTAGGCGTCGACGACGGAGAACGCGCTGAGTCGCACGGACCTTGGACCGACGCTGAGTAGATGGCGTTTCCCGGCGCCGCGTCCCCTCGGCGAGGACCGAACCCCGCGCTCCTCGGGGACCGAATTGATATCCCCGCGACCCGCTCCGGACTTCCCGGGATGGGCTGGTAGATCAGTCCGGAAGATCGCCGGTTTTGCAAACCGGAGGCCTCGGGTTCAAATCCCGACCAGTCCACTCGCGTTCCGTCCCCCGATCCGACGACCAGCAAACCTATGGGGAGGGTTTCCCCCGGAGCGAACTGCGGCTGAGACGGCGGGGGTGATCTCGACGAAGCGCCGACGGGAAAGGTCCTCTCGCCCGACACTCGGCTCGTTCCAACGCGTGATCGCGGCCGTTCCGCGCGGGCGGGTGATCACCTACGGGCAGGTCGCCGCCGCCGCGGGCCGGCCGGGAGCGGCCCGTCTCACCGTGTGGGCGCTGCGGCACAGCGAGGGACTCCCCTGGCATCGCGTGGTCGCCGCGGGGGGCCGGATCGCGCTCCCGGGCGTCGAGGGCCGGGAGCAGCGCCTGCGTCTCGCGATCGAGGACGTCACGTTCCGCGGCGGTCGGGTCCGGATGGATCTCCACGACTGGTCGCCGGGGCGGCGAGGCCCGAGACCGGTCGGAGTGCGGCCCCGGCGCGCTTCCGGGTCGCGGCGGTAAGTGACGAGTTCTGGGCTCGAACGAACCGCAATTCCTTTACCCGCCGGCGCCGGAGCGGACCTCGTGCCCGACGACGCCCTGGATGCGATCCTCATCCAAGTCACCGTTCCGCTGCCGGTGCCGATGATCTACGCGGCGCTCACCTCCCCGGAACAGCTCACCGGATGGCTGTGCCGTTCGGCGCGCGTTTCACCGAAGGTCGGCGGCGAGTTCGCACTGACCTTCGACGAGCCGATCGCGTTCGAGAGCGCGGGGAAGGTCGAGCGATGGACCCCGGACGTCGACGTCGGCTTCACGTGGCTCGCGCCGCCGCCGTTCGCCGGACTGATGAATTCCCCGCCCGGCCCGGGCGACGTCTACGTCCGCCTCCAGGAGTCGCCCGAGGGCATCGACATCACGCTCGAGCACACCGGCTGGGGTTCGGGGGACGCGTGGGAGGAGGCGCGGTCCTGGCACTTCCACTTCTGGGAGGACCGGCTCCAGCGCCTGAAGGACTACCTCATCAAGACGGCGTCCGGTTGACCGGACGGGCTCACGCGCCCGGCTGGTACTTCTTGCAGACCGACTCACCGCAGATCGCGCACGGTCCGGTGGGATCGAGCCGGTAGCTCGCGCTCGTGCCGATCGGCACGACCACCATGTGGTGGGTCGGGAGGTGGCCGCAGCGGCACCGGACCCGGGAGAACGCGAGGCCCGGGACCTCGGCGCTCGTCCGCGCGACCATGAGGCTCGGGCACAGCGCGAACGGTGCTTAACCTTGCGACCGGCGCAGGCTCAAGTCGGCCGATGCGTTCAACGCCCCGTGGAAATCGACGGCTGCCCCCTGCCCGAGGACCGGCTCTACGACCTCGAGCTCGACGTGTGGTGGGCGGACGAGCCCGGCGGCTCGGGCGCGGCCCGCGTGGGGCTCATCGCACCGCTGGTCGCATTCGCCGGACCGTTCCGATGGGTCTCGTTCCGGCCCGTGGAGGGCGCCGTGCGCCGGGGCCGCAGCGTAGCGACCGTCGAGAGCGTCCGGTTCACCGGCGCGGTCCGTCTGCCGAGGGACGCTACGATCCTCGAACGGAACGACGCCCTCGTGGGCCGCCCGCGGCTGCTGAACGACGCGCCCTATGGGGACGGCTGGGTCGTCCGCGTGCGAGCGGAGAAGGGGCCCGACCCGGCCCCGAACCTCGAGACGGCGGACGCCGTCCGCGAGCGGATCGCCGAACGGATCCGTACCCAGCACATCCGCTGCTGGCCGCAGACGCCCGACATGGAGCTCTACGAGATCGGCCTCGAGTGCTCGGCGGTCCTGACCCAGCTCAACGAGGAGCTCGCGCGGCACCCGGCCGGCGAGGCGGTCCTGCTCGTGACCGACGACCCCACGAGCCCGATCGAGATGGTCCGCTGGTCGGACCAGTCCGGTCACTCCGTGCTCGCGCACCGCCGCGAAGGGGCGATCCACCACTTCCTCGTCCGGAAGGAGGCCGACCCGCGCCCGCGGCGTCGGCCCGTCTAGGCGGACCGGAGCGACCTACGCCTTCTCGATCGGCGTGCGGACGAGGTTCCCCCACTCCGTCCAGGAGCCGTCGTAGTTGCGGACGTCGGGGTAGCCGAGGAGATAGCTGAGGACGAACCACGTGTGGCTCGAGCGCTCCCCGATGCGGCAGTACGTGTAGACGGGCGTGGACGACTTCACTCCCTTCGAGCCGTAGAGCTCGTCGAGCTCCTCGCGCGACTTGAACGTCCCGTCGTCCTTGACCGCCTGGGCCCAGGGGATGTTCTTCGCGCCGGGGATGTGGCCGCCGCGCTGGGCGTGCTCGGTGGGGTACTCGGGCGGCGCGGTGATCTCGCCCGAGAACTCCTTCGGAC
>JASHUS010000042.1 GCA_030039865.1 Thermoplasmata archaeon | reverse complement strand
ATGGGCTATCTCCGCAAGAAGCCGATCGCGTCGCTCTCGGTGAAGGACCTGATCGCGTTGCGCGGGGAGATCTTCGCGCGGCCCGGGCCGATGGTCCGACGTTTCGGACCCCTCTTCCACCAGCTCGTGCTCCTACATCTCCACCACGCCCAGGAGCGTCTCGAGACCCAGGGGATCGCGCCGTTCCTCCAGTATCTCGAGCGGCTAAGCGCGAAGGAGAAGCCGAGCCGGGGCGACCTCGCGGTCCTCAAGCTGCCCGAGGTCGTCGAGGCGCGCGCCATCGCCGAGGCCGAGATGGCGACTTCCCGGGCCTCCTCGCACCCGAAGCTCGACGCCCTGACCGAGCTCGTGCGCGCCACGATCGACGCGCCGCGGGACCACCCGCCCCGGATTCTCGTCTTCGCCCAATACCGGGACACCATCGCGACGATCCAGTCCGTCCTGGAGCAGAACGGCTGGACCGTCGGCCGGTTCGTCGGGCAGGCGACCCGCGACAAGGAGGACCGGGGGATGAATCAGAAGGAACAGGCGCAGGTGCTCGGTGCCTTCCGAGACGGACGATTCCCGGTCCTGGTCGCGAGCAGCGTCGCCGAGGAAGGACTCGACGTCCCCGACGTCGACCTGGTCGTCTTCTTCGAGTCCGTGCCGAGCGAGATCCGGGCGATCCAGCGGCGGGGCCGTACCGGCCGCAGCTCGCTCGGTCGCGTCGTCGTCCTCATGACCAGCGCGACGCGCGACGTCGGGTACGAGCGGGCCGAGGCGCGCCGGGAGAAGGCGATGCACCGCATCGTCCGACGGCTTTCGGCGGAGGGACGTCGCCGCTCCCGCAGCGCCGCCGCTCCGCCGGCGGCGGGCCCGGGCGACGCGCGGGCGGACCGCGTATAAGCGTCACTGATACGTGCTAGACCGTGCACCTGGGCGGTCGAGTCTAAATAACGGGACCCGAGTCGAAGGCCCCATCGGACTCCATGGGGACCGCTGCGGCCATCGGCCAGCACCTCGGGCTCGTCGTTTTCACGGTAATCGCGATCTTCCTCACCGGCTATCTCGTCTACTCGATGCTCCACCCCGAGCGGTTCTGATGGACGGAGGTCCGTGTTCGCGGTCCAATCGCTCATCGACGTAATCCTCCTCCTCATTCTTGCTCTGGCAGCCGCGCCGTTCTTCGGCTCTTACCTCGGCAAGGTCTTCATGGACCGGCCGATCCTCGGCGACAGCGTACTCACGCCGATCGAGAACGCGATCTACCGGCTCATCGGCACGTCGCCGCGCAAGTCGATGCGCGCGATGGAGTACTTCCTCGCCGTCGTCCTCGTCAACGTCGCCCTGTTCGTCTTCCTCTACGTCTGGCTGCTCTACCAGAACCTGCTTCCGCTCGACGCCACCGGCGCGCCCGGCATGAGCTGGACGCTCGCGTTCCACTCCGCCGCGAGCTTCACGACGAACACGAACTTCACGCACTTCACGAACGAGACGCAGATGAGCCTCGGCTCGCTCGTCATCGCCTGGCCGATCGCGCTCTTCGTCTCCCCCGCGACGGGGATCTGCGTCGCGGCGGCGATGATCCGCGGCTTCGTCCGCAAGGACGGAACGCTCGGCAACTTCTACGTCGACCTCGTCCGCTCGATGACGCGGATCTTCCTGCCGCTCAGCATCCTGATCGCGATCGTGCTGGTCTTCATGGGCGTCCCCGAGACGTTCACGAACATCGTCACCGCGCATCCGATCACGGGCGGGACGCAGGAGATCCTGCTCGGTCCGGTCGCGTCGTTCCAGTCGATCTCGCTGCTGGGTTCGAACGGCGGGGGGTTCTACTCCGCCAACGCAGCGTCCCCGCTCGCGAACCCGAGCGCGGTCTCGAACCTCTTCCTCTCCTTCGTGATGATCCTCATCCCGCTCTCCACGCCGTTCCTGTTCGGCCAGCTCATCCGCAAGCGCGCGGAAGCGTGGCCGTACATGGGCACGATCCTCATCGTGTTCTGTATCGCGCTCGCGCTCTTCATCGCCTACCAGGCCGCGTCGAACCCGGCGCTCGCGAGCATCACGTCGCTCGGGGCCCAGACGAACGGCTACCCGATCGGGCAGGAGACGCGGTTCAGTTTACCGGAGGCGTCACTGTTCCAGGTGACGAGCGTCTACTCCAACGTCGGCGCGAACAACATGATGATCGGCGCGCTCTCGCCGGTCGCGCAGCTCGTGCTCCTGTTCGGCATGTTCACGCAGAGCACGCCGGGCGGCGTCGGCTGCGGGTTCGGCACGCTCCTCCTGTTCGCCGTGCTCGGGATCTTCGTCGGCGGGCTGATGGTCGGCCGCACGCCCGAGTACCTGGGTAAGAAGATCACGACGCGGCACGTGCGTTGGTCGGCCCTCGCCCTGCTCACCCATCCCACGTCGATCCTGATCCCGTTCGTCGTCGCGGTCGCGGGCGGCTTCGTCACGACGGCGACGGGCTCGATCCCCTCCTCGGCCCACGTCTTCACCTCGGTGCTCTACGAGTTCACGAGCGAGTCTGCCAACAACGGGAGCGCGCTCTCGGACGGCTACTTCAACGACGCCACGCCGTTCTTCAACCTCGCTGGCGCCGTCGTGATGCTCGTCGGCCGGTTCATTCCGTTCTTCGCGATGCTGATGGTCGGCGGCCTGTTCAGCGAGCAGGAGACCCAGCCCGCGAGCGCGGGCACCCTGCGCACCGCGAGCCTGACGTTCACGCTCTACATCACGCTCTTCCTGATCATCATGAGCGTCCTCCTCTTCCTCCCGGTCATCGCGCTCGGGCCGCTCGCCCAGATCATCTAGGGGAGCGATGAGCGCGAGCGACGTCGGCGAGCCGGGCGCCAAGGTCTCCGTCCGGCGGATCCCGCACACGTCCTGGCGCCGCGTGCTCACGGACTCGTTCAAGGCGTTCGACCCCCGCATCCAAGTCCGCTACCCGGTGATGTTCTGCGTCTACGTGCTGTTCTGGTTCCTGCTCGTCCTCACGCTCTTCCCTCGGGCGTTCCCGGATCTCGCGCGCACGTACAACGCCGACTACTTCGTCTGGGTGACGATCATCCTGTTCCTCACCCTGTGGTTCGCGAACGTCTCGACCGCGATCGCGGAGGCGCAGGGCCGGGCGCGGGCCGACGCGCTCCGCGAGATCCGTAGCGGGATCCGCGCGCGCCAGGTGCTGCCCGACGGGACCGAGCGCTGGGTCTCCTCCGACATCCTGCACATCGGCGACACCGTCGAGATCCGCGCCGGGGAACCCGTGCCGATGGACGGCGACGTGATCCACGGGGTCGCGCTCATCGACGAGTCGATGATGACGGGCGAGTCGGAGCCCGTCACGCGCGAGAGCGGCGGCGACAAGACGAGCGTCCTCGGCGGCACGAAGGTGCTGCAGGGGACCGCGCAGGTCCGGGTCACCGCGGTGCAGGGCCAGTCGTTCCTCGATCGGATGATTCGCCTCGTCGAAGGCCAGGGCCGGGAACCAACGCCGAACGAGCTCGCGCTGATCGTGCTGCTCTCGGCCCTCACGATCGCGCTGTTCTCGGTCGTGATCACGTTCATCTATCTCGCCAACTACACGACGATCGTCACGATCGATCTCGCGACGATCGTCGCGCTGTTCGTCTGCCTGATGCCGACGACGATCGGAGCGCTGTTGCCCGCGATCGGGATCTCGGGGATCAACCGGACGGCGAGCGCGAACGTCATCGCGAAGAGCGGGAAGGCGGTCGAGGCGGCGGGCGACCTCGACGTCATCATCCTCGACAAGACGGGGACGATCACGGTCGGCAACCGCCTCGCCGTCCAGTTCGTGATGGCGCCGGGCGTCGACGCGAACGCGCTGGTCGAGGCGGCGCTGCTCTCCTCCACGCTCGACGACACGCCCGAGGGCCGCTCGATCGTGCGCCTGGCCGCGCGCCGCAACGCGACCTCCCGCCGGCTCGAGCCCGGCCAGTACAAGGTCCTCCCGTTCACGGTCGAGCGGCCGATGAGCGGGATCGTGCTCGCCGACGGCACGGAGTACTACAAGGGCGCGGTCAAGACGATGGAGCAGTACGGCGCCGTCGCGCCGCCCGAGATCCGGTCGGCCGCGGCGGACGCGTCGCGCCAGGGGATGACGCCGCTCGCGATCTCGGTGAACAAGCGGATCGTCGGCCTGGTCTTCCTGAAGGACGTCGTGAAACCCGGCATCAAGGACCGGCTCCGCGAGCTCAAGCTGATGGGCATCCACACGATCATGTGCACGGGCGACAACCGCCTCACGGCGGCCGCGATCGCGGAGGAGAGCGGGGTCGACGAGTTCGTCGCCGAGGCGAAGCCCGAGACGAAGCTCACGCTGATCGAGCGGGAGAAGGCGCAGGGTCATCTGGTCGCGATGACCGGCGACGGGACGAACGACGCCCCGGCGCTCGCCCGGGCCGACGTGGGCCTCGCGATGAACAGCGGGACCGGGGCGGCGAAGGAGGCCGGCAACATGGTCGACCTCGACAACGATCCGACCAAGCTGATCGAGGTCGTCTCGATCGGTAAGCAGCTGCTCATCACGCGGGGCGCGCTGACGACGTTCTCCATCACGAACGACGTCGCGAAGTACTTCGCCATCATCCCGGCGATCTTCATCGCCTCGGGCGTCGCGAACCTGCCCGGTATCCAGCTGATGAACGTTCTCGGCTTCACGAACCCGCAGCTCGCGGTCCTCTCGGCGCTCCTGTTCAACGGGGTGATCATCCCGTTCCTGATCCCCCTCGCGCTGGTCGGGGTCCCGTTCCGGCCCCGCTCGGCAATCGATTTGCTCCGCCGCAACCTGCTCGTCTACGGCTTCGGAGGCCTCGTGAGCGCGTTCGTCGGGATCAAGCTGATCTACGTGTTCCTCGCCTGGCTCGCGACGCTCGGCTGGTGGTCCGCGGCGGGCGCCGCGGTCGCCCACTTCCTGCCGCTCGGAGGACTGTGAGCGGGACCGGGCGCGAGCCGGCCCGCCCGCCGCCGACCCCGCCGCGGGCGCACTCGATGCGCGAGCACGTGCGCGCGACCGTGGGGTTCATGGTGATCACGATCGTCGTGTGCGGACTCGTGTACCCCCTCGTCACGACCGGCATCGCGCAGCTCGTCGACCCCGACGCGGCGAACGGCTCGCTCCTCTACTATCCGAACGGGACCGTCGCGGGCTCGTCGCTCGTCGCCCAGAACACGAACGCGCCGTACCTGTTCTGGGAGCGGCCCTCGCTGACGGACTACAACTTCACCGGCGGCGCGCCGACCCCGCCCGGTCCGACCCAGCCCGGGCTCGGGGAGCTCCTCAACGAGACGATCGCGTACATGAAGGAGTACGGGAACTTCACCGTGAACGCGACCCTCCCGTTCTGGTGGGTCGCCCCGTCGGCCTCGTCGATCGACCCGGATCTCGTCCCCGAGGCGGTGCTCGTGCAGATCCCGCGGGTCTCGAACGCGACGAACCTCCCCATCCCGAAACTCCTCGATCTCGTGAACGCGCACATCGTCAACCCGCCGATCCCGGACGTCGGGGTCCCGTACGTCGACGTGCTCCAACTCGACCTCGCGCTCCTGCCGATGATCGGGAAGTGAACCGATGTACAGCTCGATCCTCGTTCCGGTCCAGAAGCCCGCGGAGGTCGAGCCCCTCATCCGCTTCGCCGCGAAGCTGCTCGACGCCGACGGGGTCATCCGGCTCCTGCACGTCATCCCGACGATCACCCTCCCCGAGGTCACGCGGGAGTGGCGCGCGTCCGTCCACATCGTCGTCCCGGCGCACGAAGCCGGCGCGTCGCTCGACGTCAAGGTCGAGCCCGAGGTGCGCGCCGCGACGGACGTTCCCGGGGAGATCCTCGAGGGCGCCGAGTCCCACGGGGTGGACGCGATCCTCCTGACGCTCCGCGGGGACAAGCGGAGCCGCAACCCGTTCGTCGGCCACACGGCGAGCGGGATCCTGCACCACGCCCGCTCCGACGTCCTCGTGCTCAACCGGCTCGCGCTCGCCAGCGAGCGGATCCCGCGGATCCTCCTGCCGACGTTGGGCGAGAACCCGACGCCGACCGCGCTGCGAATCGCGGAGGAGATCGCCGCCCACGTTCCCGATGGCGCCCCGGTGATCGCGCTCGCGATCGGGGCGGCCGGGACCCGCGCGACCCCGATCGGCGCGAGCGACGGCGCGGCCTCCGTCGACGAGGGTTCGCTCGGCACGCCGATCACCCACAAGCGCTCCATCTTTCCGTCCTCCATCCTGGGACGGCGCCACCGCCTCCCCCAGCTGATCCTGGAAGCGGCCGCGCGCGAGCGCTTCGGCCTCGTGATCGTCGGGGAGGGCACGGAGCAAGTGGGCGGCCCGCTGCTCACGCGCCGATTCATCGAGGAGATCTTCCGGGCGGCGCCGTGCCCGGTCATGGCCGTGCGGGGCTGAGCCCGCGCGCCGGCGGCCGATGGGCGACCTCTGGTTCGTGGGGCTCGGCCTCTCGGACGAACGGGGCCTCTCGCGCGCGGCGCTCGATGCCCTGCGCGCGAGCGCCGAGGTCTTCGCGGAGGAGTACACCGCGCTCGCGCCCCCGGGCACGATCGAACGGATCGCCGCGGAGATCGGCCGACCGATCCGCGTCCTCCGGCGGGCCGAGCTCGAGTCCGAGGCCCCGGTCCTTCAGGCTCTCGCGGGCGGCGGCCGGATCGCCCTCCTCGTCGTGGGGGACCCGTTCGCTGCGACCACGCACGTCGCGCTGCGCCTCGCCGCGGAGCGCGCGGGCCATGCGTGGCATTACGTCCCCGGACCGTCGATCCTGACCGCGGCCGCCGGGTTCCTCGGGCTCAGTGCCTACCGGTTCGGCCGGACCGTCTCCCTGCCGTTCCTCGCGCCCGGGTTCCGCCCCCGCTCGCCGGTGGAACAGCTGGCGGCGAACCGGCGCGGGGGTCTCCACACCCTCCTCCTCCTCGACCTAGCGCCCGAGGAGGGACGGTTCCTGGACGCCGCCCAGGCGCTGGGCGAGCTGCGGGAGCTCGACCCCGAGGGGTCGACGGTCCCGGACGGGGCGGAGGTCGCGGTCGTGGCGCGGATCGGGCGGGAGGACGCCCGGGGATGGTTCGC
>JASHUS010000041.1 GCA_030039865.1 Thermoplasmata archaeon | reverse complement strand
TCCCACGCGAGGCGGCGAACGCTTCTCACCGCGAGGAAGAGTCCGAGCCCGATCAGCGGAAGTCCGATCCACCTCGGGAGGAGACCGACGAGCGTGCCCGCCCCGAACCCGGCCGCGTTCGAGGCGCAGGCGACCGCGAGCACCCGAACGTCCGCGTTCGCCGGGTACGCGGGGGCCACGAGCAGAAGGTTGAGCGTGCCCACCGTCACGAGCACCGCGGGCACCGTGAGGCCGAGGGCGTAGCCGATCACGAGCGGCGCGACCACGATCGACGCGTCCCGGACTGCGCGACGGACCCCGATGTGGGCGTGGTCGACGTGCGCCAAGGCCCGTGAGAAGTCGACGGTCTGGGCACTCACGCCGCTCACGGGACCGTTCTCGGACAACGACTCGGCCGATAGGCTTGCCGGCGGCCGAAACTCGCGGGCGCACCGGCGGGAGACGAAGCTTGGCTATTCGTTCGGCGTGGCGACCTCGACCCCGGAATCGCCCGCCGACTGACGACCCTCGGCCTGGCCCAAACGGACCGCGAGTTGGCGATCGAGCCAACCGGGTAGGCTGATCGACGCGCCCGGATACCGGCGCTGGGCCCAGGCGACCCCCGGGATCGCGAGGAGCTGCTGGGTGAGCGGCTCTGTCGCGGCCGGGGAGGGGATCCAGAACATCGCGCCGATCCATCGAGGAGGCGCCGACGGAGGCTCGCCGAGCCCCCCCGGCGCGATCGGCAGCCAGTGGACGATCTTCTCCTCGATCTCCCGGAAGACCGCCGGTTGGTCCTCGGGCTGCCGCAGCCCGATGAAGAACGCGGCTACCGGCAAGAGCGAGCTGTCGGCGCGGAGCATCCAGAAGATCGCGCTCGAGTCCAGGAGTTCGTTCAAGCGCCGTGCCGCGGTCTTGCGCGAGATCCCGAGACGCCGCGCGAGCGCGACCGGATCGAGCTCGGGGCGAGTCCGCAATTCGCCGATCATCCTCCAATCGAGCGGACGCAGGTCCCGTGGGCAACTCGGTATCCACTCGGGGATGGAGGCGATGGAGGACGGAGGGTCGCTCGCAAGCGCGACGACCTCGCGGACCCTCGTCTCCGTCGCGTCGGTCCCCAGGTCGATCAGGCTCACGCGGATGTGACGGCCGTCTTCGTCGATCATGACGCGCGCCGAGATCACGCCGTCGACCCTCGGCAGCTGCCGGAGTATTCGATCGGCGTCCGGGGCGTCCTTGGCGAGGATCTCGACGAGACGGATCGATGCCCCGAAGACGGCGGGGTTCGGCCAGACCTCGTAGCCTTGGAGGAATCGCCGCTCGCGCATCTTCGCGAGTCGATACCGAACGGAGACCTCGCTGACCCCGATCCGCTGCCCGATCTGACGGGCCGAGATCCGCGGCTCGATGACCGACCGGGCGAACCAGAACCGGCCGAGGCCCCCCGGGAACATCGCCCGGTAAAGTGCGAAGTCGAGAACGTCCATGCAGGCTCCGGGGGACGGGAACCTATCCGCAACCCGATGAAAAATCTGTCCGTCGCGGTTCCCCCACGGCCCCCCGGGCTCCTCAGCCATCTCCGGGCCTCTTCCCGTTTCGAAGGCACTGCCTTCGCGGGGTCAAAATAGCGGCCGAGTGGTGGTGGCACAACCATCCGGAGAACCCCAGCCGGCGGGCCGTCCCGTTGTGGACTCGTCCTCATCCGAGCCCACTTGGGAGGACCACGGGACTGGTGCGCCGTAAGGGGTCTCCGGGTGGGGACGACGGAGACCGCCCTCCCTCTACCACGGGGACGGGGCGCGGCCGCCGTCGTCCGCCTTTTTCTCGGGTGCCGGACGCACGGAATTCGACTACTTACCGGCTCGCCGGGCGGACCCGGGGCGTCGGCCGGGGAGTGGAGTGCGCTCCGGGGTCAGGAGCCGATCGAACGTCTCGGGAAACGAGAACGTCCGGCGCATCGTGAGCAGTTCGCGCTCCGCGACGCCGGGGTTCGAACGAATCCAGGACTCGAGATGTTCGACGCGCGCCGCGGATGCGACGACGACGAAGTAGCTGGCGAGGGTCTCGGGCAGCATCGGTCCGAACTGGGTGCGTCGGAACGCGAGCGACAGCGGGTACGCCCGCGCGATCGCCCGATCGAACGAGTCGCGGTGATTCACCGAATCGAAGCGCAGGTTGACAGCGAGGACCGGCTCGGTGAGCGCTCGGAAATCGAGCTCGGGCACGAACCACACCGCGTGCTCATCGAGCAACCGGGCGTAGCGGGCGGTGATCGTGCGCGTCGAGACACCGACGTGGCGCGCGATCGAGGACAGTGAGGCAGTCGGGAACTGCCGGAGGACCCGCACGATCCGATGTTCGAGCGGACTCAGCGTACGATCGGAGGAGGGAGGGGCCCAAGGGACCGCCTCCCCGACCTCCGCGATCCCGGCGAGCCCGCGAAGGAGCGCCGCGACCCGACGCGGGTCGCCCTCGCGGGGCAGCACGAACGTCGCGGCGAGCCAGTCGCCGAGGAAGTCGATGCCGCCCACCGCCCCTGGGACGAGGCCGATCCTCGCGAGCGCCTCCTCTTTCGCGAGCCGATCGGCGACCCGGACGTCGAAAGTCGCCCCGGTGAGCTCGAAGAGGTACGGATTCGGCCAGACGTCGTAGCGCCGCAGGAAGCCGTACTCCGTCCACGCCCGCAGGCGCGCGGCCACGCGCGCCCGGCTCACGCCGAGCTGTTGGGCGACGCGGCTCGCATTGAGCCTCGGGTCGATGCCGGAGATGGAAACCCCGGTGCCCGTGTACATCACGCGCAGGATCTCGAGGTCGAGCTCGACCCCGCGGGGGAGCGTCGCGCCGTTCTCGGGGGCCATCGCTGCGCACGACTATCCTTCCGACCTTTTGAGTTCGACCGACAAAATCGGAAACCGCGGGAGCTCGCCTTCCGACTTTGGCGGAGGTCGCGACGCGCGGTTCAGGAGGGGCCCGGCCCTGTCCCGGACCATGTCGTCCCCTTCGGCGGCCCCGGTCGAGAACCCGTCGGTCTCTCCTCACGCTACGCGCGTACTCATCGTGCTGGCCTCCGCCGCGCTGCTGGTCAGCTTCATCGAGACGATGCTGACACCGGCCCTGCCCCGCCTCGCGACGTTCTTCGGGAACGCGCCGTACACCACCGTCGCGTGGATCCTCTCGGCATACCTGCTGGTCGGCGTCGCGACGATCCCGATCTTCGCGAAGCTCGGCGACCTCTACGGGAAGCGCCGCGTACTCTCGATCGTCCTATCCATCTATACGGTCGCGGTCGCGCTCGCGCCGCTGACTCCGACGCTCGGCGCCGCCCTCGGGCTGAGCCGAGCGTCGTCGATCTACCTGCTGATCGCCGTGCGGGGCCTGCAGGGTGTCGGCCTCGCGATGTTCCCCCTGGCTCTCGCGATGGTGGCCGAAGCGGTCCCGCGCGAGCGGGTCGCCCCGGCCCAGGGCGCGGTCGCCGCGATGTTTGCGGTCGGGTCCGCGTTCGGCCTGGTCGGGGGTTCGTGGCTCATCGAGACGTTCGGATGGCAGGTGGCGTACGCCTCGGTCCTGCCGTTCGTCATCGTCCTACCGATCCTCACCCGTACCTGGCTGCCCCAGGGCCACCGAGGCACGGGCGGTCGGATCGACCTCCTCGGCGCGGGGCTGCTCGGGGGCGCGCTCACGGCCTTCCTGCTCGCGCTGACCCTCGGACCGACGTGGGGATGGGGGCGCTGGACCGGGGGGATCGCCCCCAGCGTGCCCCTCGGCGTTCCCGAGCTCTTCGTGCTCGCGGGCGTCCTGTTGGTCGGGTTCCTCGTGCGGACGACGCGCGCGGCCGAGCCCCTCCTCGATATCGGACGGTTCCGGGAACGCAATCTCGCGCTGGGGTACTTGGGCGCGAGCCTCGTGGGTCTCGCGATGTACGTCGCCTTCGTCGTGCTGACCGTCCTCGTGGAGTTCCCGATCGTTGGCCTCGGGCGCAGCGTGCTCGACTTCGGCATCCTGAGCATCCCGACGACGGTCTCGATGTTCATCGCGGCGCCGCTCGTCGGACGCGGCGTGGCGCGGTTCGGGCCCCGGCCGATGACGATGCTCGGCGCCCTGCTCGCGGGTACCGGCTTCCTGCTCTTGCTCGTCTACCACGCCACGTACCTCGAGCTCGTGACGGAAGCGATCCCGACGTTCACGGGGCTCGTCGCCGTACTCGTCTCGGTCACCAACGTCATCGCCATGGCGTCGCGCCACGGCGAGCGGGGTATTCAGATGGGGTTGACCGAGATGTTCCAGGACCTGGGCGCGAGCATCGGACCCGTCGTCGTCGCGACGCTCCTCGCGACGTTCACGCGGGTCGCGCTGGTGCCCGACGGGGCGGGCGGCCTCGCCGGCGTGGTCGTTCCGAGCGCCGCCGCCTTCGACTGGATCTTCGGAATCGGACTGCTGATCAGCGTCGTCGTGGGGGTGATCGGAGCGTCGCTCCAGAACTATCGCGCGGCGGCCGATCCAACGCCCGACGGCTCGGCCGCGCCCCCGGTGCCGTCGCCGAGCCGGGTCCCCGGTAGCTAGTCGGAGATCGGTCCTCGGCGCGCGCGCCGCGTCGTGGTGCCGCCGCCCGGGGGGTCCCAAATAGGCGCGGCCCCTCGGTCCCCCGGCGCGGGGCGGCTGGATGGCCCGGGGGATTCTCGACGCGATCGGGTCGACGCCGCTCGTCGAGCTCCGGCACGTCGTCCCGGCCGGTTCGGCCCGCGTGCTCGCGAAGCTCGAGTTCGAGAACCCGACCGGCAGCATGAAGGACCGTGTCGCCAAGGCGATGGTCCTCGCCGCGGAGCGATCCGGAAAGCTCGCGGCGGGCACGACCGTCGTCGAGTACACCGCCGGCACGACCGGCATCTCCCTTGCCCTCGTCTGCGCGGCGACCCGTCACCCGCTCGAGATCGTATATTCCGACGCCTTCAGTGACGAGAAGCGGCGGACGATGGCTGCGTTCGGGGCCCACATCACCGACGTTCCGAGCGACCGGAAGCAGATCACCGAACACCTGATCCGCTCGATGGTCGAAACGGCCCGGCGGCTCAGCGAGCGGCCCGGCCACTGGTTCTGCGACCAGCTGACGAATCTCGACGGCGCGGAGGGGTACCACGCGATGGGGGAGGAGATCTGGCGCCAGACCGAGGGCGGGGTCGACGCGTTCGTACAGTCGGTCGGAACGGCCCACTCGATCCACGGCACGACCGAGGCGCTGTGGCGCCACCGCCGGAGCATCCGCGTCATCGCCGTCGAACCTGCGGAGTCCGCGGTCCTCTCCGGACGACCGACCGGCGCGCATCACATCGAGGGGATCGGGATCGGATACGTCCCTCCCCTCTGGAACCCGAAGCTCGTCGACGAGATCCTCCCCGTGCCGTCGGCCGAAGCGATCGAGATGACGCGACGCCTCGCGCGGGAGGAGGCGCTCTTTGTCGGCGCCTCCTCGGGCGCCAACACGGTTGCCGCGCTGAGGGTCGCTCGAGCCCTGGGTCCCGATGCGACCGTCGTGACGGTGATGGTCGACTCGGGCCTACGCTACCTCAGCACGGACCTCTTCCGGCCGCCGGATCCGCGCGGCGCTAGGTGATGACCGACACGGTGTCGGAGCCGTAGTTCGCGACGTACATGTCGCCGTTCGCTGAATCGAACACCATCGTGAGCCCGCCGTCGCCGACCTTTTTGGACGTGACCAAGGTGTTGCCGGACGTGAAGACGAACACTTCGCCCACGGAACCCGTCGCCGCGAACTTCAGCACGAACACGTCATCGGTCGTGGGATCCAGCTCGGCGAAGAGCGGGATGTGTCCGATCGTCAGCGACGTCACCGCCGCCGGCATCGCGGCCCCCGAGTAGACGAGTTCGTCGCCGGCCACCGTGCCCAGGTAGAAGTCGCCGTTCTCGGTGTCGACGGAGCCGATCGACGTGGTCTCGGGCGTGAGGATCGTCTCGATGACCGAGTTCGAGGAGCTGATGATCGTCAGGTTCGACGAGGCGAGGCTGGCCTCGTCGATGACGTACAGGTCCTCGTTCGCCGGATTGTAGCTGATCGCGACCGGGACGTTGGTGTCCTGGATCCGCGCGACGATCTTGTTGGCCGAGCTGATGGCATCGACCTCCGCGTCCTCGAAGAGCGCGACGTACATCTCCTTGGTCGCGGGGCTGTAGGCGAGCCCGAACGGGTCGCCGCCCGTGCCGAAATCGATCGTCTTCACCTTGAGCGCGGTCGTGATCACGGTCAGGGAGTCGCTCACGAGGTTCCCCACGTAGACGTCGCCGTTCGCCGGATCGTAGTACGGCGCTTCCGCCTCGTCGCCGACCGCGAGGTTCGTGACATCGTTCGTCGTCGCGTTGATGACCGCCACCTTGCCGGGTCCGACCCCGTTCGTCCCGTGGCTCGTGACATAGACATTGCCCGTGGGCGCGATCATCCCCACGATGGGGTCCGCGTCGACCGAGATCGTGTCGACGATCTCGTTGGCGCTCGAGAGGATCGTTACCTCGTG
Source organism: Thermoplasmata archaeon (assembly GCA_030039865.1). Taxonomy (GTDB): domain Archaea; phylum Thermoplasmatota; class Thermoplasmata; order Lutacidiplasmatales; family UBA184; genus Lutacidiplasma. The sequence goes on along the minus strand of JASHUS010000041.1, from coordinate 15,220 downwards.
GGTGGACTGGCTCAGGACGTAGACCTCGTCGTTGACCGCATCGTAGCCCACTTCGATCGGATCGGCGCTCACGGCCACCGTCGCGACGACCTTGTTCGTGGAACCGTCGATCACCGATACCGAGGAAGAGTTCGTGTTCGCGACGTAGAGCTCGCCGTTCCCCGGGTCGAAGGCGACGTCCACGGGATTGTTCCCCACCTTGACGGTCTTCACCGAGATCGACGCCAGCGTCGGCACCGTCGAGGGATGCGCGCCCGAGGGCCCGAGCGCGTGAGCACTCGCACCGCCGGCGCTCAGCAACAACGCGGCGACCGCGATAAACGAACCCCAAACCGCCCAGATCCTTCGCGCCATCCCTCCGAGACCCCCATTCGGCGAGCTCCCGGATATACATCTCGGCATAAAACGCGGTCACGAGATCGGGGACCCACCCCTCCCGCTCACGGGGACTGGGATTGGAGCGGTGGGAGCGAAAGGATCAGTTCCGTACGGGGCGGCAGCGTTGGCAGGCGACCCCGTCGCGATTCCCGCGGGCTGGATGCCCGCAGTCCGGGCAGAGGGAGCGACCGCATTCCACACAAAATCGCTCCGGGGCGTCCAGTGCCAACGCTCGGCCGCAGTCGGCGCAGCGGTCGATGTGGACGGCCCGACCCGCGACGAAGAGCTGGGGGGGCGCCTTCGGCTCTCCCATATCCCGAGCGATAGATTCCAACTCCAGCAGCGCCCCGTCGATCTCTTCGTGGCCCCGCCCGGCCCGGTCCTCGGGGCCGCTCGCCGCTCCGGTATCGGTGGCGGGGATCGAAGTGGAAACCGGAGGTCCGAGGGCGCGGGCGCCGCTGGGCGCATCACCGGCCGCGGGGGCCGGGGCGCGGCGCCGACCCGGGTCGGGAGCGGTCGGGCCTTCCCACCACTCGGGGACCGTACGCTCCGGACCCCTCGGCGGCACCGTCTTCGCTTGGGGTGCGATGCGGGGCCCCGGCGCTGCGGCGGCCGGTCGCCGCGGGGCGCGTTCGGGAGCGTCTTCGCTTTCGGTCGCGTACGCTAGCGAGAAAAGGCCCGAGCCCACGAGGGTGGCCCCGACCGCCACGACCATCTCCCAGATCTCGAAGCGGGCGACGGTGGGCGTCGGTACTTGCAGTCCGAGGGTCACGCCGTAGACGAGGAGGACGCTGCCGATGAGCAGCAGGGGGAAAGCCCCGTGAAGGTTCGAACGGGTCGCCATCCCCGGCCGGCCGCCCGGATCGTCGTGGGAGTCGTTCCTCGCCCGGCGGTCTGCGTTCGTACCGGACGCGACCGCCACACTACGCGACCCTCCTGGCCGCGGCGCCTCGATCCGGTCGCCGCGTAGCGCGAGAGGTGTGCCACCCCTGCCGCGCCTGAGGTTCGGGCGATCGGCCGATCATGCTCGCCGCGATCGGTCGTAACCGATCGCTCCCTTAGAAGGCGTTGCCGATGACCGTGACGTACTCGACCAGGCCCGGACCGGTGGCGACCGTGCCCACATCGAAGTCAAGGCTGATTGTGACCGCGGCGGTCGGGGCGCCGCTCGACTCCTGGAAGTAGAACGAGACGGTGGCGACCGTGATCGACGAGCCACCGACCGGCGTGCCGGTGACGAACAGGGTGAGCTTCACCGTGTGGGTCGCGCCCGGGAACTGGGTGCCGATGATCGTGGTGAGATTGACCTGCTCCACGAAGTCGAGCGCGTTGCAGGCGGTCGAACCCGCGAAGCCGCCGGCGCAGACGGTTACCCCGGCGGTCTCCACGTTGCAGGGCGTGCCGACGCTGCAGCCCGGCGCGCCGGTCGCGGTCGTCAGCTCCGTGAGATTGGTCGAGACGTAGTCGAGGCCCGCGATCGGGTCGACCGTCGTCTGCTGGGATCCTTGGTAGGCGGTGTTCTGGCCGCCCGTGGTGAACGTAGCCGCGAGAGCGAATCCGCCGACGAGGCAGGCCACCAGCGCTCCTGTAATCAAATAGACCGTTCGTTGCCGGACGCGAGATGTCGACACGGTTGGGACTCCTACGCAGATATGGCGCGAATCATGTATAAATGCGTATCCAAACGTATCGCGAAGGAACCCGCCCACGGTCCTGCTCGGCGGGGGTGCGGGTGGACGCTCGAAGCGGGCGATGAGTGGACGCGGCAGGATCACTTGGCACTGGAACGCGTTGCCGAGCGCGCCGAAGCCGTCGGGTGGATGTCGAACTCCGATCCGTCTCTCGTGGCCGAGAGCCGGAACGCTCACACGCGGCACGGAGCGTCGGGCGGGCCGATTCGCGGCCCGACGAGTATTGCGGAGATTCGGAAAGTCCTGCGCCGTTCGGGGGGGGTTAGTAGCGCGTTGCCGTGCCGCGCTCACGCGGCCTCGGTCCGCAGGAAAGAAGGGATGGGAAGGGCCCGCTGGACGGTTCTCGTCGGAATATCAGTCGCGGTGGGGCTTCTCCTGACCGGCATTCCGCCCCTCGCGGCGACGGCCGGAGCCGGGAGCGCGCCGCGCGCAACCGATCCGTCCTCACCGACGCTCGCCGCCTCGAGTCCCGCCACCGCTCAGGCCGCCTGCCCGGCGACGAGCTCGCTGTTGACGGCCGCCAACGACCCGAGCTGGGCCGAGGAGATTCAGAATACGCGCAATATCGCCTCGAACGCGCTCGCGGACGGACTTCCCTCGACCGACCTGCGGCTACCGTACCTCGGGGAGTACCCCGACCAGGTCGTGAACGGTGTGCCCGAGACCGGCGTGGCCCTCGCGGCGCAGCAGTGCGGGTCGGCGGGGCAGAACACCGCGCCCGCGGGCGTCGCCTACGACGGGCAGAGCGATCGGAACGGCGAGGTCGTCGATGACCCCGTGCTCGACTCCAACAGTCTCCTCGGCACCCTGACGGTCAATTCGAGCAACAACTTCTACCCGAGCAGCGGGACGCCGAACTATTGGGGCGCTCAGCTCAACGCGGTCCTTGCGAACGTCACGATCCTGGGCGTCCGGGGCTACGACTTCTGGGTCCAGAATGTGATCTCGTACGACACGTTCAACGATACGATCTCGTTCGTCGACGACACCTGGAACTTCACGTCGTACACCTCCGAGATGCAGCCCTCGTCTCTCGTGAGCTGGTCGCCGAACGGAAGCGACTACACGGGGACGTGGGTCGCGTTCTCCCAGTACTACTACGCGCCGCCCCCCTTCACGGCCGAGGTCTACGTGAACTCCTCGGTGAACGCAGCGGGGGACCAGGTCCTGTGGTACAATTACACGTTGCTCGCGGACGGGCACTTCTATCACGCGTCGTACGACGACCTCGTGTTCCGCTCCCAGGCGAACCCGTCCGATCCCCGTCACCTCGCCCCCGCGCCGTTCGAGGCGAGCGCGACGACGTACCACCTCGTGAACGAGGGGTACGAGTTCGATGCGTTCATCGGGGCCGACGATGGATCGAACCAGCTCATGCTCGCCGCGAGCGGTTCCGAGACGCTGCGCTATTGCTCGATCGCCGACTGCACCGCCCACCACTTCCGCTACGCGAACATTCCCGCCGCGGTGAACTACGGGAGCCAGACCGGGGAGGAGACGGTCGGGATCGCGGTGAACTATGTCGGCACGACCGCCTATCTCTCGGCGGGTCCGCTGATCCTCCACGGTCTTTGGAACTTCACGGGCGCTCCCGGGATCGCCCCCGGGAACGTCGAGGTCACGAACGACGTGAGCGTCTCGGGGTCGCCGGATCCGGGCGGCTCGACGCCGTACTTCTTCGCGTTCTTCGAGGACAGCGCGTACGCGGGTCAGTCGTACCAGTGGGCCCCCGATGTGACGGCGTGGTACCTCATGCCCGGCACATACCGGTATGAGCTCATGCTCTCGGACTACCAGGAGCGACAGGGAACCCTCGTCGTCGGCGATTCGGGCGCCCATCTTTCGGTGGTGCTGCCGTACTCACCGGCGAGCGGCGTCTATACGCCGCTCTGGGCGTTCGGCGACGGCCAGTTGGCCGGAGTCTCCTCGACCGGCACCGGGACGATCCATGACCAGTACGTGCTCTTCAACAACCCGACGTCGAACTGCTCGTACTGTGGCCGAGCGGCGAACGGCGAGCTGAGTCGGGTGTTCTACGCCCCCAACGACTACACCTTCCAGGCGTTCCCCGGCCTTTTCCTCGACGGCACCCACGCCTACGTCGACGTCAACCGGCCGCCCTCGTTCTCGGTCGGCGCGGACGGGCTCGTCACGTACGACCTCAACCTCCAGTTCTTCGAGACCCGCCATGTGACGCTGTCGAACGCCGCGGCGATCGGGGGCTGGTCGGCACAGGAGGAGATCAGTTTCTACATCACCGTCCCGGCGTCGCAAAATCCGGTCCCGGCCGCCAACGTCTACGTCTGGAACTCCACGGACGACCTCATCATGGGCAACACCTTCGTCGCCGCCAAACCGCTCGCGGGGGACGTGTCGCCGGACGGGCTGGTCCTCTACGGGGGGACGGACAACGTCGTCTGGGGGAACACCTTCCGAGATCCCCCCGGAATCGCGCTCGGCCGCTCCTACGCTGGGCTCGGCGAGGCGGAGAGCGGCGACCTGATCTTCAACAATAACTTCAGCGTGGACAACCCGATCGTCCTCCTTCCGTACAATTTTCCGAACGTGGCCGACTGTCTCCCCCAATGCGAGGAGAGGAACCTCAGCAACACGGGATTCTACGAGTACCCACACGACACGTGGAACGTGCCGCCCGAGCCGGCGAGCGAGGTCGCGCGACGAGTGAACGGCTTCGCGCTCTCGGGCAACGTGCTGGGCCCCGGCTACACGGTGGTGGGGGGGCCCGACGCCCCGACGCAGGGCGGCAACTTCTATTGGAATTTCGGCGACGCGCCGAACAACCGGACGACGATCCCGTACGTCGCGAGGTTCTACTACTCGGATTGGTCGAACATCTACCCGCTCGGATGCGGCACGATCCAGGCCCCGGGCGCTCCGTGTGGGACCGCGCCGGCGGTCGCGGGAGCGTACGAGGATGGCATCGTCTCGGGCGGCGACTACGCTCCGATCATCCCGATTCCGGGCGCGCGCGAGGCCCCGGTCCCGATCGCGTCGTCCGCCGATCGCGCGGGGGCGCCGACGTACGAGCTCCGCCTCCCGCTGCTCGGGACGATCGCCGGCGGCGGTACCGCCCCGATCGCGGTCGGGCTCGCCGCGCCGGCGGCGCGTGACGGTCAGCGAGGAACGATCCCGAGACCGGGCCCGCGCGGAAGGATGAGCCGGCCCTTCCGGACGGCTACGCCACGACGGGGGTCGTCCGCGATCAAGAGGTTCCCGTCGAGGTCCGCATAGTCCACGAGCGGGGACAAATGCGCCGCGGCGGTCACGCTCACCGCGCTCGAGACCATACAACCCAACATCGTCCGGAAACCGAGCGCTCGGGCCGCTCGGATCATCGTGAGGGCCTCGCCGATTCCGCCACACTTGTCGAGCTTGACGTTGACTCCGTCGTAGGCGCCGACGAGTCCGGGGAGCGCGGCCACATTCGGCGCGTCCTCGTCGGCGAAGATCGGCAAGACCGAACTCCGGTGCAGGCGTCGGACGTCGGCGAGCCGACCGGCCGGTAGGGGCTGCTCGACGAACTCGACGCCGCGTCGGGCGAGCCATTGGACCTTGGTCGACGCGATCCGGACGCTCTTCCAACCTTCGTTGACGTCGACCCGCACCGGTACGTCCGTCTCCGCCCGAACCGACTCGAGGGTCGTCTCGTCGACGCCGCGGCCCATCTTCACCTTCAACACAGGGAAGTCGCGCGCGGCGCGGACCTTCCGTCGGGTCTCCGCGGCCGAACCGATGCCGATGGAAAAGCTCGTCACCGGCGTTCGGTCCCGGTCGAGCCCGAGGAGTCGGTACAGGGGAACTCGGAGCCGGTGGCCGGCCCAGTCGTGCAGGGCGATATCGACCGCGGCGCGCGCCGCGTACTCGCCCTTCACATCCCGGGCGACCCACCGCCGGGTCTCTTCGATCCTCCAGGGGGAGATGCCGGAGAGCGCCGGGCGAAGTCGGTCGAGTCGGAGCTGGGAGCGACGAGCATCTTCGCCGTAGCGCGGGATCGGTGCCCCTTCGCCGATGCCGCGGACGCCCTGGGCGCGTACGTGCGCGAACAGTGTCTCGCGATACGTGCTGGTCGACATGGTCGTCGTCCAGGGATCCCGGAGCGTCCATCGCACGACTTCGAAGCTCCACCGGGGGTCCGGCCGGGTATGGGGCATGAAGGATCGGGTGCTGCGGTGGGTCAAATCGGGCTCGGTCGATCGGGATGGACTCCCGCGGACGGGCCGCGCCGGTCGCGATCCTGCCGGTCCTCGACCCGGTGCGAAGTTTTTGAAGCGGGACCCCTTTCGCCGTTCAATGGCCCCCCGATCCCGCGGCGCGACGCCCGTACCGAGCGTCGGCCCCGCGCCGGACCTCGCCGCCGCCGAGGGCGAGTCTCCGGATCGGATCTTCATCGCCACGCTGCGGATCAACATCCCCCGGGGGATCTGGACCTTCGGGTTCACCAACGCCCACCCGAACGTTCACATCGAGGTGCTGAACCGGGGAGAGGTCGATGCCTCGACGTCTATCTCGGATCATTGGATCAGCGGGCGACCTCCGGGCGTCTGGGCGAAGGAGATCGCCCGGTTCCCGGACGTGCTCCAGGTCGAGAGCCTGGCGCAGGTCGGGGAGGGGTGCCTCTACCGGATCACCTACCGCAATCCACCGATCCTCGGCCTGTATCGACGTCTTCGGCTCCCGATTCCGTTTCCGCTCCGGATGCAGGGCGGCACGATCGACTGGGAGATCGTCGCGCGATACGCCGATTTTTCCGAGATCCTGCAGTACGCCCGTCAGCGAGACCCCCGCGCGAAGGTCATTTCCATCAAGCGGCGGCCCCTCCGGAACCATCTTCCGGCATTGACCGAGCGCCAACACGAACTGTTCACGGTCGCGATGGCGTCGGGGTACTTCGCGGTGCCGCGCGGCATCACGCTGACCGACCTCGCGCGCAAGGTCAGCCGGAGCAAATCGAGTGTCTCGGAATCGATCGCTCTCATCGAGAAGAAGTTGCTCGAGACCGCGATGCGCCCGCCGCTCGCGAGCGCGTGAGCATGACCCAGCGGTCGGGGACGGGCCCTCGGGGCGGCCCGATGACCGCGGGCCCGGGTGCGCGGGGACGGCAGCGACGTGTCCGGGCGCCCGCGCCCGGCCTCGCGAGCAAGATCGCCCGCTTACGGGCGCTTCGCCGGCGGGCGGACCCGGACGAGCCGATCGTGATGGCCACCGTCCGGTTCCGCCTGCCGGACGCGGTCTGGGTCGGGCGCTTCTCGCACCGCCACCCCGAAGTCCGGATCGAGATTCTCAACTACTCCGAGGTCGGCGCCGCGCGTTCGGTCGCGGATTGCTGGATCAGCGGACTCCCGGCGGGGCGCTGGGCCAGCGAACTCGCCCACCTTCCCGATGTGTACGATGTGGTCAGTCTCGGTGGGGTCGGCCGGGGGTGCCTGTACCGGCTCACGTTCGAGAACCCTCCGATCATCTACCTCTACCGGAAGCTCGGGGTCCCGCTGCCGCTCCCGATCTGGTCGCAGGCCGGAAACTGTTCCTGGGAGGTCGTCGCGCGGTATCCCGAGTTCCGACGCATCCTGGAGTTCGGCCGGGCGGTCGATCCCCGGCTGCGGATCGTCGCGCTGCGCCGGGGACCGCTCCAGAGTCACTTGCCCGCCCTGACGGTGCCCCAGCAGCGATTGCTCACGGCGGCGATGGGAGCAGGCTTTTTCGAGGTCCCTCGGAGAGTGACGCTCGAGCAGCTCGCCGACCGATTGGGACGCAGCCCGTCGGCGCTCTCGGAGGCGATCGCGTCGGTCGAGGAGAAGCTCCTCGAGTCGGCGTTCACGGGCACTTCGTTTCGAGCGCCGCTGCGCTCGGGCACCGTCTCCGCGACCTAGCTGCCGACGGACGGCCCGGGGCGCGCCCGAACCCGTTCGGAAATCCGATGCCGTTCGGCTCGCGCTCATCCTTCCCGCCGACCTGCTCGCACCCAGGAACGCCCCGACTCCGATGGTACGAGCGAACGGATTCCGCGTCCGGACCGAATCGACGCGGTCGACCCTGATCCACGGCACCGGCGAGACCTCACGGGCGATGCTCGCGTTCGCCCTCGCCCAGAAGGTGAACCCCGGGTTCGCCTGGGCCCGCTGCGCCCAACCGGGTCCGTTGCTGGGATCGAAGGTGCGCGAACTCCTGGCGACGCATGCCCTCGAGGGCCGGATCGCTCCGATCGACCCGTCGGAGCTCGCCCGGCCGGAGGTCGGAGCGGAGACGTTCAACGCTCTCGTCGCGAGCGCCACGTACCGGAACATGCTCCTCGAGTTGCTCCGGCTCCCTCCGTTGCTGCAGGGAGTCGTGCCGTACCCCTTCCAGGAGGGTGAGCGCCCCACGCTCGTCCTCGCGGACACGCAGGCGCTGCCCGAGGTGGTCCGCCACGGGTCGCTCGAGGACGCCGGCCTGCACGAGACGCTCCACCACGCACGGGTCACGCTGATCGCGACGTGGGAAGGCACGCCGCCGCCCCTCCTCAAGAGCCGCTTCGACCGCGTCTTCGCCGTCGAGGAGGTCGCGACCGCGCCCTGGGGCGACGCGCGCGTCTGGAGTGATCACGGACGGCTCGAGACCGACCCTCTCGAGGCGCAGCCGATGGCCACGGCCTGGCGACGGCTCGCCCTCGATCCCCAGCTCCTACACGTCTAGTAAGCGTCCCGCAATCAGCGTCAAATACCCTCCCTCCGCTGGCGCGCTCGGCCCGCCCGATCGATCCTCGGGCGGCCGTACGGCAGGTCACGATGAGGTCCCGTCCCAAGGCGTCGGCCAAGCGCAACGCCCGCGAGCCCGTGAGGATGCACCGACGGTCCCTTGCCGGGAGGTCGGTCGCCGCCGTGCTCGCCTTGGCCGTCCTCGTCCTCACGCTGCCCTACGCGGCCGCCGCTTCTCCGAGCGGCTCCGTGACCCTGAAGGCGCCCTACGGGGGGCAGGGCCTCGACAGTGCATCGTGGGCGACGACCGGCTGCGGTACGAAGTTCTCGCTGTCCCCGCTGCCGGACTTCAACACGTCCAAGGGTACGTTCGTGGGGGGGCTATCGGCGTCGGCCCGATCGTGCGGCGCCTCCAACAGTTCGCTCTTCGGCGAGATTGAGGGCAGCCTGGGGACGACCGAATTCTCGGTCGCGGCGGACGGAACGTATCGGGTGACCGTGCACTGGCGACTCGCCTATACCGTCGCCCTGGCGGCGACGACGGGCGGTGCGAGCCAGTTCGCGGGATCGTACGGTCTGGTCGGAGCGTACGCGGTCGTCGACGACATCACGAACGGCTCGGCGTACACGGTGGGCGGCAACGACTCGTACTACGGGAATTCGGCGAACGCGACCTCGACGCACTACGCCTTCCCCGTCACGTACGCCGCCTCGATCTCCCTGGTCGCCGGGCACGAGTACATCGTCGTCGCCGGGGTCTACGCCGAGGTCAACGTGTTCCTCACCCCGGGGCATAGCTCCGCCTCCGCCTCGGTCAATATGGGAAAGTCGGGCGACAAGGCCTCCGTGACGTCGATCGTGATCCCGTAGTCGAGCCTTGCTCGCGCTCCGCGGAACGCGAACGCCGTCGATCCCCCTCCGATCGGGGGGTTCTCGCCCGGGTCCCCTCGGTAGGTTCTTGAGGGCCCTCCGACCAGCCCTACACCGTGCGCCGACCGACCCATCCGCCCGGTCCCGGGCCGGACTCGCCCGCAAGACGGCGGCGCCGTGCCGGGGCCCTCGTGGTCGTGGGCCTGCTCGTCGGAACTAGTCTCGCGGGACTCGCTTCGTACCCGGGGGCAGGCGGCGGGCTCCCGGCCCCTCTACTCGGCACGGGCGGGGCCCTGAGCCTCTCGGATCCGCCCACGGTCTCGTACTCGGAGTCGGGGGGACCCATCGCCCTCTCCTCCGCGTTCTGGGGTGTCGATGGGAACGGTGAGCTGGCGGTCGGCTCTTCGCTGACGCCGTACCTCAACGCCACGCCCGCGGACTACGTCGTGTGGCCGTCCGGCGACCTCGGGGACCGGGAGAACGTCCTGACGGACGTGCTCTGGAGCTCGGACGGAACGAACGTCACGATCTTCGACACGAGCGAGGCCCAGTTCGCGAGCTGGTGCGAGCAGATCGGCTGTCATGCCATCCTCCAGGTCCCGGGGGAGATCGACAATGCGACGTTCGCGGCCGAGGTCGTGAACTACACGCTCAACACGCTGCACTTCACCCCGGCCTACTGGGAGATCGGAAACGAGCCCGCCGGCTGGATGCACTGGAAGGAACCCTGGACGCAGTGGCGCGCGAGCGACAACAACACCACGACGCCGATGGAGTACGCCGAGGAGGTCAGCGCGTACATCGCGGCGATGCAGGCCATCGATCCGAGCCTGCCGATCGTCGGCCTGCCGGGCGTCGGCACGGGCGTCTCGAACGAGACGACGTGGCTGAGCGCCACCGTCTCGGTCAACGGCCCGAACCTCGCGGCCGTGGCCGTGCACGTCTATCCCGCCGGCAGCGCGCCCTCGAACGACGTCTCGCTCGCCGAGTTCAACTCCCACCTCGTCGGCAAATCGACCCTGGCGACCCGGATCCCGGCGGACGAGGCCGCGGTCGAAGCCGCGTGCCCCTCCTGCTCGATCCCCATCCTGGTGACGGAGTTCAACTCCGGGACCAACTCGAGCACGGCGTCCTACCACGGCTACGAAACGTTCCTCGCGGGCTTCGCCAACGTTCCCTTCATCGCGGCCGAGGTCGTGCAAGCCTTGAACCTCTCGCTCAGGAACCTCGATTACTACGTGTTCCAATCGAACACGTTCCCCGGGGCCTGGCTCTCGACGACCGACGCGACCACGCCGACGTACACGCTCTACTCGACTCTCTTCGCGCGACTCGGGGACTACGTCCAGCGGATCCAGCCGACCGGTAGCGTGCCGGCCGGCTTCTACGCCGCGGACACCGAGAACGCGGGCGGCACGGTCCACACGATCTTGATCGCCAACGCGAACACGAGCACCGCGGTGACGCTCTCGCTCGGTGGACTGGGGCTGCCGATCGACGCCCCCGCGACGTTCTGGTCCTGGAACAACACCTCGGCGGCGCCAGCCGAGACCGCGTGGCGCACCGGCGCCCCCGCGACCGTGACCGTCGCGGCGGAGAGCGTCGCGCTGATCGAGACCCCGACGTACTCCGTAACGTTCACCGAGAGCGGTCTTCCGGCCGGCACCAACTGGTCCGTCGGGCTGGGAGATTCGTCGGGCAACTCGACGGCGGACACGATCACGTTCCCGGCGGTCAACGGCACCTACGCGTACCGCGTCGGCGAGGTCCCCGGATACTCCGCGACCCCCGCGCGGGGTTCGGTCTCGGTGACAGGATCGAACACCGGGGCGACGATCGACTGGACGCCCGTGACGTACTCCGTGAATTTCTCGGAGGAGGGGCTACCGACAGGCACCGACTGGTCGGTGACGTTCGACGGCGCGACGAACTCATCGACCTCGCCCAGCGTCGGCTTCTCCTCCGTCAACGGGACGTTTCCCTACACCGTCCTCGGGGTCGACAACTTCACCGCGTCGCCGGATGAGGGCAGCGTCCGGGTGGACGGCGAGAATGCGACGGTCGCGATCTCCTGGTCCTCGGCGCTCTACCGGATTTCGTTTGTCGAGGACGGGCTCCCGGCGCTCACCAGCTGGTCGGTCGGCGTCAATGGAACGACGCGGAGCTCGACGGCCGCCACGATCGCCTTCGAGGAGCCGAACGGCTCGTTCGTCGCCTCCGTGCACGGCCTCCCGAACTACTCCGCGAACGTGAGCGTCCTTCCCTTTGTCGTCGCCGGGGTGGCCGCGACGTACGACATCGGATGGATGCGGAATCTCTACCTCGTCACGATCGAAGAAACCGGGCTCCCCGCGGGCACGAACTGGTCGGCGACGATCAACGGCACGGCGGTCAGCTCGACGACGGATCGGATCGCCTCCGCGGAGCCCAACGGCACCTTCGAAGCGCCGATCGGGGCCGTCGCGGGCTACTGGCCCACGCCCGCGACGGCCAAGTGCGTCATCGACGGCGCTCCCGTGGCGGTGGCGATCTCGTTCGGGGTGACGCAGTATCCCGTGCTCTTTACGGAAGGCGGGCTGCCTCCCGGAACGAACTGGTCGGTCACGCTGAACGGCACGACGTTGAACGCGACGGGGGCGATCAGTTTTGAGGAGCCGAACGGGACCTACCGCGCCAGCGTGGGCGGCGTGACCGGGTACGTCGCGAACGTTTCCACGCTCGAGGTCGTCGTCAACGACTCCGGGGTTTCGGTCCCGGTAACCTTCTCCCTTCCCGAGGAGTACGTGGTCGAGTTCCTCGAGACCGGTCTCGGGGCCGGCAGCGTCTGGGGGGTCACGTTCAACGGGACCGGGGAACATAGTCCGACGACCGCCGTGGTCCTCCACGCAGCGAATGGGACGTACCCGTACCAGATCGAGCGGGTGGACGGCTACACGAGCACGCCGAGCTCCGGCACCGTCGTCGTCGACGGCTCGAACGCCGAAGTGTCGGTGGTGTTCGCGTCGAGCGCCGGCCCGAGCGGAGCAACGACCACCGGGCTCCCGGTCTACGCGGACCTCGCGATCGTGGTGGTTCCCGCGATCGTCGTCGGCGTCATCCTGGTGGGGCTGCGCGCCGCCCGGCGCCGCCGGGATCGCGAACCTCCGCTCGACCCGTAGTTCCCGGTGCGGCTACGCGGGAACCATGCGAGCTTGTCGGGCGGCGCGCAGGTAGGTACGGTGCGCCTCACAGAGGAAGAACGGCACCGGGTCCCCGCTGTCCAGGGTCCGGAAGTTGTGCCACTCTTGGTCCCCTGAACACGCCGCGGGGAGCGGGGGGTCACCGGGGCGATCCGTGCCGAGAATCCGTCGCCGCGCCTCCGCGAACTGACAGATCCCGCCGCCCATCGCGACCTTGGCGAGTCGCGCGTCGCTTATGAATCAAGAGTTGCAGAGGCAATGGGGCGGCACCGCGGAAGTTCGGTGCTCAGACGTACTTGCTGCAGTTGTAGCAGTAGTATCGGTTGTACTGCGGGATGAACGTCGTCGGGCGACCGCAAGTGGGACAGATCGGCGCGGCCGCAGCGGCCGGCGGCGCGGCCATAGGAGCCGGGGCCACCGCGGGGGCAGCCGCCGGGGGCGCCATCGGCGGACTCCCCGCCGCCGGCGGGGGAGCGCCTCCGCCCGCGGGCACGCCGTACCCCGGGGGCGCTGCACCGCCGCCCGAGCGCTGCCAGTTGATCAGGGGATCGAACTTCAGGTAGGCGATCAAAAGGAAGATCCCGACCAGGATGCCGCCGATGATGAACCCCAGGATCATCCAGATCAGCGTCTTCGACTTCGCCTGTTCGTACTGGCGCTGGTTGACGAGCGCCTCGATCTGCTTGCACTCCCGGTAGATCCAGAAGTCGAGGAGTCCCCAGACGATGAAGAGGACCCCGATGAGAAAGATGAGGGTGACAATCCCGATGATGATGAAGATGATCGCGAAGATGAGCGCGATGATCCGAGCGACGTGCAACATCGAGCGCAGGGACTGCGCCTCGGCGGGCTCGGGCATCGGTGCTTGGGCGTAGGGTTGGTACGACATCCTAGGCCCCGCCCCTCGCTACGGGGACGTCCGACGCGTCGTCGACTCGTGCGCCCCAGCCATTGATGCCTCGATTTTTCGCGGAAGAACGGTCCGCACTAGCCCAACGTGCCGGCACTGAGGGGCGGCATCGGCGACCCCCTTCTTAGACCCTTCGCAATCGCTGGGCGGCGGCGACCGGCGGGGCGAACTAGCCGGGTCCGCCGGCGCCAAACTGGCCGGTGATCCGCTCGAGATCGACCGGTCGGAGCAGGTCAGGGGTAAGGTGGACCCAGACGCGGGCGTCGTGGGCGCGCGCCCGTTCGTCGAGGCTCGCCAGCCGCCCGACGAGCTCCTCGATTCCGTGGATGCGTACGAGGTACTCCACCCCCTCGAGAAAGAGGGCGGTGACGTGCTCCTCGCCGATCGACCGATCGAGCAGGGCGAAGATCCCCGCGAGGTCCGACGGCCGGACCGTCTTGCCACGGCCCAGGTTCGTCATCCAATAGACATCCACGGGGCGGGGTCGGACCTGCGCGGCCACTCGCTCGGGCGAATCGCGTACGAGACAGATCCCGCGGTGCCCCGCCGCCGTGGCGTCGAGAAACGGTTGGATCGAAGTGAACGGAGAGGATCCGACCACGAGCTCGATCCCGGCGGGCGCAGGTTCGGGCGCGGCCTCCGGGATCGGCGCAGCCTCTTCGACGGAGGGAGGTACCTCGGCCGGGACGGGCGGTTCTTCGTGCGGAGGTTCCGTGGGTTCGGGCGGAGCGGCCACGGGCTCTTCCGAAGCTTCCAAGGGCAGCGGGGTGCTGTCGGGACCGTCCGAGGCCGAAAGACTCGCTTCCTCGATCGGAGACGTTCCCACGGGACCGCCGATTTCCGGCTCCGGCGCGGCGAACGGCACCGGCGCTACTATCGGCTCGGGCTGGATCTCGGTGGCCGTCTCGGGAGGGGCCACCGACGTCTCCGGCCCGAGCTCGGGCTCCTCGGATTCGATCGGTTCCGAGATCGGTACGTCGGGCGAGGCCTGGGGGGCCGCATCCGCATCCGGGGGCGATGCCTCGGGCTCGCCCGGAAACTCGAGCGCCGGCCCCACGGGGGGGCCCGCGTCGGTGGGTGCGACGGTCGACGAGTCGCTCGGTTCGCTCTCGACGGGGAAGACGACTGGAGGAGGAAGCGCCAGAGGAGCCTCGGCGCCCTCGATCGGCACAGGGCCCGGCGAGTCCGGCACCGCGGGATCGAGAAGAGCCGGAGCCTCCGCCGGGCTCCCCAGAGGCGCGGCGGACTCCTCGCCGGGCGTGGGGACGACTTCGGATCGAGGTCCCTCTGCCGCGAGCGACGGCGAGAGGTCCGCCTCGGGGGCCGTCGGGATGAGTGGCGTGGCCTCGAGCGGGGGCGGGGTCGTCGGTGCAGCCTCCGGCGTGTCCGGAGAGGAGCCGGCGGTGCGCGCAGGGCGGAACGTGGCCGCGCGACTCGGCGGGGCGGAGTAAGGGCGGCGGGCGCGCGTGGTCGTGGGTGGGGTTCGCCCGAACTTCGAGG
>JASHUS010000040.1 GCA_030039865.1 Thermoplasmata archaeon | reverse complement strand
TCGTCGAACCTCCCCCATTTCCTCTCCTCGTACGGTTTCCACGGGATCCACGGGCGCGTCCTGCCCGTCGCGGAGGGGATCCGCTGGGCGAATCACGGCCTCACGGTCATCGGGACCGGCGGCGACGGCGACGGGTTCGGCATCGGCGCGGGCCACTTCGTCCACGCGATGCGCCGGAACGTCGACCTCACCTACGTAACGATGGACAACCAGATCTACGGGCTCACGACCGGTCAGGCGAGCCCGACCTCCACGATGGGGCAGAAGACAAAGTCGACCCCCCTCGGAGTGATCGAGAACCCCATCGATCCGGTCGCACTCGCCCTCGCGAGCGGCGCGACGTACGTCGCGCGCGGCTTCTCGGGGGACGTGAAGCATCTCGCCGACCTGATCGCGAACGGGGTCCAGCACCACGGTTTCTCGTTCGTCGACGTGTTCAGCCCGTGCGTGACGTACAACAAGATCAACACGTTCGACTTCTTCCGCCAGCGCGTCTACAAGCTCGAGAGCGCGGGCCACGACCCGACGAACATCGGGGCCGCATTCCAGCGCGCGCTCGAGTGGGGGGACAAGATCCCGATCGGGCTGTTCTACCGGACCGAGAAGCCGACCTACGAGGACCTCGAGGAGGTCCTCACCGCCGGACCGCTCGTGCAGCAGAGCGCCGGCCTCCGGGGGAAGGAATCGCTGCTCGACGAGTTCGTCTAGGCCGATCGGCCGTCAGGTCCGCGCGAACAGGTACGCATCGCCGGCGTGGAAGAGGACCGGGAAGGTCCCCGGGTCGGCGAGCAGCGGGGCGGGCGAGAACGCCGGCCAGAGCACGGTCGAGTTGCCCGTGACGATCACGTAGCCCACCTCGAGGGCGGCCATCGCCGCATAGCCCGCGCTCGTCAGGGTCGCGTTCGATAGCTCTTCGCGGAGCAGGGTGTACGACGCGTTGACCCACGGCCAATCCGGCAGGAGCGGATAGAGCAGGACGACGTCGCTCGCGTAGCCGGGCAGGAAGTCCGCCGCGCTCCCGGGAGCGATCAGCACGCGGGCGCCGGCCGGAAGGTGCGCGCCCGCGTATTCGAGCAGGGCGAAATCGTCCGCGCTGACGTTGCCGAAGTCATGGTAGAGGTGCGTGAGCACCGGCGCGAGATTGCTGGGCGTTAGCGTCACGCCGGGCACGACGATCACGAGCGCCACGGCGAGGGGGACCAGCGTGTGCGCGAGCTCGGCCCGGGACCTCGCTCGCCGGGCGGACGCCGGGGGAGCGGCGGTCGCGGAGGGCGCGAGCGCTCTCGCGTCGCGGGATTGAGCCAGGAACTCGAACGCGAGCACCAAGGGGAGCGACGCGATGAGCACGTAGACCGTGAAGAGCCACAGCGAGAGCTCGCCCGCGCTCGTGAGGTCCTCGAACGCGACGGCCGGACCGAAACCCGTCGAGGCCCACCAGAGCACGCCGAGGAGTCCGACGAGGGCGAGGAACGCACCGAGGGCGAACGTCCGGAACGGGGCGAGGTACCGACCGAGCCCGCTCCCGCGGCCGAAGAGCAGGAGAAGGACGACGCCCGCGGTCAGGAGCACCGCGAGCTCCGCCCGGAGCGCGGGCACGATCGAGAGCTGGATGTCCTCGGACCGGAACAGGTATGGGTCGATGCTGCCGAGGAAGCCCGGCGTGCCGATCCCGGTCGGGCGGTTCGGCGGAGGCGACGCGGCGCCGGGGACGAACCCCGGGCTCGCAAGCCCTTCGACGAGGATGACGAGCGAAGGAAGCACCGCGAGGAGCGCGGCTCCGAGGGCGAGGGCCCAGCGGCCCAGCCAGGCCAGCGCGCGGCCCCCCCAGGCCGGCGTCGCGAGCAGCCCCCCGATCAGGAGCGCCGGAAAGAGCCATTCCGCGCCGACGGGGTTCATCGCTGCGGAGTAGCCCGCCAGCAACCCGAATCCGACCGCGTCGGGAACGCGGGGCGGGGAGGTCCCGATCCAGCGCGCGGCTTCCGCCGCGAGCCAGAGGACGAGCGGGAACGCGAAGACGAAGTCGTTCGAACCGGCGACCATCGAGCGGGTCGTGGGGGCCAGCCACGCGAGCATGAGCGCGATGGCCGCGCCCGCCCGGTCGCTGCCGAACCATCGCCGTCCGAAGACGAAGCCACCGAGCGGCGCGAGGGCCATGAACAGGGGAGTGACCAGGAGGGCCGTGCGCGCGGGGGGGAGGGCGAGGGAGGTCTGGGCCCATCCGAGCCAGACCGGCGCCCCCTGCGGGTAGAGGATCGAGGTGCTCGCGTACGGCGCGAACGAGCGGGCGATCGTGTGCGTGCGCAGCAGGATCGACGTGTAGGTCGTCAGGAGCCCGGAGTCGAACGTGTTGCCCGTCGGGATCGGTCCGGCGAGCGCCACTTCGAACGCGAACAATCCGGCCGCGGAGGCGATCACGAGGAGATAGGCGGGCTCGCGAAAGCGACGGAACATCGGCAGGAGCGGGGTCGCGCGCCCGGCGCGTCGCGTCCGGACGGCGAGGACGAGCAGACCGATCGCGGCCGCGATGGGAAGCGCGTCGATCAGCGGTGCGACGAAGAGCCCGAGCGGGACGGCTGCGAGCAGGTAGAGCACGCCGCCTCCGAGGTAGAAGTCGAGCACGCCGCGCTGGATCGGTTCGTCGGACCGCCACGACGGGATGTACCGCGCGGCCCCGATCCGGATCGCCTCGCCCAGCACCGCGGCCGCGGCGCCCCAGAGGAGGAGACCGAGAGCCCATGCACCTACCGTCGGACCCGGCAGGCTCACGGCTCGGCGAGCCGCTTCGCTCCTTAAGCCCGTCCGTGCCGGCACTCCGCTACGTATTTACTGTCAGAGCCCAGCTTGCCCGAGGGCGAACGGCGTGGAGGTCGACTCCGGCGCGAAGGTCCGCGAGGGCCTTTCCACGGTCACGCGAGGAACGCTGTTCCTCCTGATCGCGACGCTCTGCCTCATCGGACTCAACTTCGTCTCGCGCGTGCTGGTCGTCCGCAGCATCTCCGACGCGGACTGGAACGCGTTCTCCTTCGGGCTGACGCTCGCGACGCTCCTCTCGGCGTTCGGAACCCTCGGGCTGCCGAACGCCGTCGCCCGGCAGATCCCCTACGCGACGTCGGACGCCGAGCGCCGCACGATCGTCCGGGCGACGCTGCTCATCGGCTGCGGCGCGGCGATCGGGGCCTCCGTCCTCCTCTACGTCTTCGCCCCGACGATCGGAACCGCCCTCGCGTCCCCGCCGATCACGGTCGCGCTCGAGTTCTTCCCGATCGCCCTCGGGAGCTCAATCGTCGCGACGATGATCGTCTCGGTCTTCCAGGGCTTCGAGGACGTCACGCCGAACGCGGTCTTCCTGCAGATCGTGAGCCCGGCCCTCTACGTCGCCTTCCTCCTCGTGGCGCTGGTCGCGCCGCCGAAGGGCATCAGCTACCCCGACGCACTGATCGCCTACGCGTCGGCGAACGCGGTCACGCTGGGGCTCGTCGTCGCGTACATGTGGCGGCGCCTCCCCCGGCGGCTGCCCGTCGGTCCGCGCGCGCCCGAGGCGCTCGGGCGGCTGCTGCGCTTCGCCGCCCCGCTGTTCGTCGTCAGCGTCATGACGAGCATCACCGGCTACGGCGATACCCTCGTGCTCGGGATCTACCACGAGAGCGAGATCGGGGCGTACTCGAACGCCCTCACGCTCGCCCGCTTGATCCAGGTCGGAATCAGCGCCTCGTCGTTCATCTTCCTCCCGGTCGCCGCGAAGTTCCTGCGGCAGGACGACGCGCGGTCGATCCGCGTCACGTACGCGACCGTCACGAAGTGGATGATCCTCGTCTCGCTCCCGCTCTTCGCGCTCTTCTTCTTCCTCCCCGGCGCCTCGCTCGCGTTCGTCTACGGGCCGAGCTACGCGACCGTCGTGCTCCCGCTGCAGATCGTCGTCGTGGGCGCGTTCCTCACGACGATGCTCGGGCCCTCGACCACGGCCCAGGTCGCGTACGGCCAGACCCGCCTTCTCGCCTACAACGCGGTCGCGGCCGGCGTCACGGACCTCGCGCTCTCGTTCGCTTTGGTGCCGGCGTACGGCTACGTCGGCGCCGCGGTCGCCTGGGCGACCGCGAACGTCGCGTTCTTCGGGATGTCGCTCGGCGAGCTGTACTATCTCTCCGATCTCCACCCGTTCCAGCGCGACTTCCTCGTCCCGCTGGTGGCCACGGCAATCCCCGTCGGCATCGCCCTCGCCCTCGTGCCGTACCGGCTCAACGGCGTCCTGCTCGTCCTGATCGGGCTCGGGATCGCCGCGCTATTCGTCCTCCTGGTGCTCGCGACCCGGAGCGTCGACGACGGGGATCGGCTCCTGCTCGAGGCGATCGAGCGGATCGTGGGCCGGCCCCTCCCCTGGCTCCGACGGCTCGGCCGCTACGCCATGCGCCGCGGCTGAGGGGTCGCGCGGACGGCGCGGCGCGCGGCCGGCGCGCACGTGGTCGATCAGGAGCAGCACGATGCCGGCGCCCAGGAGGAAGAAGACGTACTCCGCCAGCGTGTTCGCGGTCGTGCTGTCGCCGAGGGCATCCGTGACCGCCGTGGCGACGAGCAGCACGAGCGCGCCGGCGATCGGATAGCGCGCGTCGAGTCCGGCCCAGACCGAGAAGACCATGTACGCGACCAGCAACGCGAGGAATGCGGTGACGTATGGGAACGACACGCGACGCCCGGACGCGGGAGCCGGTGACGGACCAAAATCCTATTCCCGTCGGTCCCCGTGGCCCGCGGGACGCACTCCGACAACCGTGTCCGTATAACGTGTAACGGGGCGCGCGTCAGGTTTACATACCGCGCGCCGCATAGAGCCGCGAGGAGCGTCCCTCCTCGGCGTGGAATCGTGAATCGCACGGCGAAGGGCGTCGTACCCGCGGTCTTGGGAATCGCGATGCTCGGCATCGTCATCGCGGCGGCCCTGTCACCGAACTTCGGGACCGTCTCCGCCCAGACCAGCACGCCGTACAGCCAGCCCACGTCGTCGTCCGGCCTCTCTCCGTACGTCTACCTCGGCATCGCCGCGGTCATCATCATCGCCGCCCTCATCGTGGCTCTCGCTATCCTGAGCCGCCGCCGACGCCAGCCCCCGGCCG
>JASHUS010000039.1 GCA_030039865.1 Thermoplasmata archaeon | reverse complement strand
CGGGGCGCTCGGCTACCGGGGCCGATCGATCAACGAGCTCGTCCGGAAGATGATCTAGGGGGAACGAGGATGCCGAGCCGCACACGGAAGTTCCGCGGGCTGCGCACGCACGGCCGGGGGATCAAGGCGGGCCGCGGCGCGGGCAAGCAGGGCGGCCGGGGGAACGCGGGCCTTCACAAGTACAAGTTCAAGTCGATGCTTATCTACGCGCCCGACCACTTCGGGCGGCACGGATTCCAGCGGCCGACGAAGATGGTCGAGCGGCCGACGTCGCTCAATGTCGGGGAGCTCGACGCGTTCGTCCCCGTCCTCGAGTCCGCCGGGGCGCTCCGGCGCGACGGGGAGACCTACGTCGCCGACCTCGCGAAGGCGGGCGTCGACCGGCTGCTCGGCGGCGGGGCCACCTCGCGTTCGTGGAAGGTCGTCGTCGCGCACGCGTCGAAGCACGCCCGCGAGAAAGTGACGGTCGTCGCGCCCGACGCGGGCGCGTCGGCCCCCGGCGCGCCGTAGACTATATAACGCGGCCACCGGCTCCCGCGTCCAAGAATGGCGGAGGAGGAGGTCCCCCGTAATCCTCGCTGGGCGTTCCCGCTCGGGATCATCGGCGCGCTCGTCCTCGCGCTCGTCTGGTTCTGGGAGGCGCCGAGCCTCCTCGCGTTCATCGTCATCGGGGTCGTCGTCTTTCTCGTCCTCGGCCTGCTCTACCTGGGTCTCTCGTACAACGGCACGCGCTCGCGCCTCTACGGTCTGAAACCGATCACGAGCCGTTTGCCGGCGGTCGCCCAGCCGAAGGGCCACGTCCATTTCCGGACGAAGATGCTGTGGACGATCGGCATCCTCCTGATGTATTTCCTGCTCACGAACATCTACCTCTTCGGGGTCGATCAGTCGACGATCATCGACCTGTTCTCGAGCTACCGCGCGATCCTGGCGGGCGCCGAGGGGACGCTGATGGACCTCGGGATCGGACCGATCGTCACCGGTTCGATCATCATGCAACTGTTCACCGGGGCGAAGATCATCAACCTCGATCTCACCGACGACGAAGACAAGGGGATGTACCAGGGCTCGCAGAAGGTCGTCGTCATCGCGATGATCTTCATCGAGGCGGTGCCCCAGGTCTTCGGGTACATCACGCCGTCCTCGTCGCTCGTCAGCGCGCTCGGGGCCGCCTCGCCGGGGAACGGGCTCTTCCTCGCGAACACGATCATCGTCGCCCAGCTCGTCTTCGGCAGCTACCTCGTCTTCCTGATGGACGAGGTCGTCTCCAAGTGGGGGATCGGGAGCGGGATCTCGCTGTTCATCGCGGCGGGCGTCTCGCAGCAGATCATCCAGGGGACGTTCAACTGGATCCCCGAGACGCCGGGCTCGCCGATCTCCGCCGCGAATCCGCCGAGCGGCACGATCCCGAAGACGCTCTGGTTCCTCTCGCACTACACCGCGAGCCAGATGGCCGGCGGCGGCTGGGAGGAGGTTCTCTTACGACAGCCGAACCCGATCGTCGCCCTCGTGGGCACCGCGGCGATCTTCTTCCTCGTCGCGTGGACCGAGTCGACGCGCATCGAGCTGCCGCTCTCGCACGCCGAAGCGCGCGGGGCGCGCGGGCGCTATCCGCTGCGCCTGATCTACGCGTCGAACATCCCGGTCATCCTGATGAGCGCGCTCCTCGCCAACGTCTCGATGGTCACGATCCTGTTGTGGACCAACCCGACGCTGATCCACTTCCCGCTCCTCGGCCATCAGTGGTGGGTCGGGGCGTACCCGACCGCGGCCCAGGCGAGCGCTTTAGGGGTGAGTCAAACGACCCCGATCAGCGGAGCGGCCTACTACCTCTCGACGGTCAACGGACTCGAGTCCTGGCTCCTGCCGATCCTCAACTACGGCACGTACGGCGGGTTCCTCGTCGGGCATACGGTCTGGCAGGACCTCCTGCACGTCGCGATCTACTTCGGCGCGATGGTCGGGGGCTCGATCCTCTTCGCGAAGTTCTGGATCCAGACGACGAACATGGGGCCCGAGGCCGTGGCGCGGCAGATCGAGGCCTCGGGCATGCAGATCCCCGGTTTCCGCCGGGAACCCCGCGTCTTACGGCGCGTCCTCGAACGGTACATCCCGGTCATCACGGTGATCTCGGGCGCCGCGGTCGGCGCGCTCGCGGCCGGCGCCGACCTCATCGGGACGCTCGGCAACGCGAGCGGCACCGGCGTGCTCCTCACGGTCGGGATCATCATCAACCTCTACGAGGCGATGGGCCGCGAGCAGCTGATGGAGATGAACCCGCTGCTCCGCCGGTTCCTCGGCGGGGAGTCGTAGTCGATGAGCGACCCGGACGCCCCGCTCCCGAGCGGGTCCGACGCCGAGGAGGGCGAGGAGGAGTCCGAGCCCGAGACGGCCGCGGCACCGACCGACGCGGGCGCCGAGCCGCCGGCGAAGCCCGCGGCCCGCCCGCCGATGCCGACGTTCAAGTTCACGACGTTCCTCTACGTCTTCTGCGGGCTCCTCGGCGTCTGGATGCTCTTCGACGAGAGCTTCCGTAACAGCATCGCCGGCTGGCTCGGCACGAGCGTGGGGAGCTCGGGTCCGCTCTACGAGCTGATCGGGTTCCACTCGAACTACCTGCTCGCGACGATGCTCCTCGCGGGCGCGATCGAGATGCTCGTGACCGCGCTCGCGTACAACTACACGACGGACTGGATCAAGGCCGCGAAGGTCCAGAAGTGGAGCGCGGCGTTCCGCAAGGTCCAGATGGAGGCGATCCGGTCGGGGAAGAAGGACCGGATCGCCGCCCTCCGCCCGCACCAGGAGCGGCTCACGCGCCTCTCGAGCGAGGTGACGATCGCGCAGTTCAAGGGGATGGCCGTGACGTACTTCCTGCTCATCCTCATCTACACCTGGGTCGGGCTCGTCATCCAGGACGCGAACTCGGTCCAGCAGACCGTGAACCTCGGTGGGACGATGATCAATCTCTTCGCCGTGCTCTGGGGACCGATCCGCTACTGGTTCCTGATCTTCAGCGTCTACACGGTGCCGTTCTCGCTCATCTTCCGCCGGCTCCTGAAGCACATCTGGCTCCGCCGCTACGCGGACCAGCACGGCCTCGGCGGAGCGCCGCCCCCGGCCCTCTCGGCGGCCGGCAGGTCCGCGTG
>JASHUS010000038.1 GCA_030039865.1 Thermoplasmata archaeon | reverse complement strand
GCCCATTCGCGGTCGACGTCGCGTCCGCCCTCGGATCGATCGACCAAGGGAACACAGGGCCCCTGCCTTCCACACACGCATCGGTCCGGTCCGGCGACAGCGTACATCCCAGCGTCGATCCGACTCTCACCTATGTGAACCTCACCGCCCGGCTCGCTTCGGAGCTCGAGAACGAGACCTTTTCGGGGTCGACCGGCGACGGGGGCGCGCTCTTCCTCGACGGCTGTCCGATTTTCGTTCGCCAGGGGGGCGTCGAGACTCCCGGGTGCGACGTGCCCGGTTTCTTCACGTCGGCGGCGTGGAACGGTAGCGAGTTCTTGCTCGTCGGCTCGATGAATTCCACGCGAGCCGGCGTTCTCATGGAATCCTACACACCGGCCAACAACACGCTGGTCAACCTCACTTCCCTCCTGCCGGCCTCACTCGAGTCGAACGCCTCGTGGGATCAGGTCGCGTGGAACGGGACGGCGTTCGAGATGCTCGGCGCCTACGGCAACAATTCTTCGGTCTTTCCCCTGCTCTTTGCCTACGACCCCTCCAACGGCTCCGTCGAGAACCTCACGCGCGACCTGCCGACTTCGTTCAACCTCGAGGGCGCAAGCTTTGCGCAGGGTCCGTGCTGCTACGGCGAGGGACTCGTCGCCACGCCGGCGGAGACGTTCCTCGCGGCATCGGTGTCCGCCAACCGGTGGTACAACGGCAGTGCCCCGAGCGTCGTACACCTGGGGGAACTGAACGGAACCGGATTCACCTCGCTCGACGCGCAGATTCCGACCGGCTTCTGGATGCCGGCCTCGGGCGATGGACCGGGCTCGGGTCCGGCCGCCCTCATGAACTGGAGCGGGGGTCATCTCTACATCGCAGGCGAGAACAACTCCACGGGAACGCTCTCGGTGCTCGACTACGACCCCAGCACCAACACCACGGACGATCTGAGCGCTTCGTTCGCCACGTTCCCTGCCATCGTTCGCTCGGTCGCGTTCGCGGGCGGTTCCCTCTTTCTCGGCGGGGAGTTCGGAACCAATGGTACCAACGCGACGAGCGCCGACCTTCTGCGCGCGACTTTCACCGGGGACGGAACCCTTCCGGTCACCATTGACAATCTCTCGAGCCTTCTACCTCCCGGCCTCCGCGAAGTCGCGGACCTGGAAGGTCCGTTCCCGAATGGCCTTCTCTTGATCACGGGAGGGTCGGCCTCCGGACTACAGCTCGCGGTCGCGGCGACCTCGACTGTAACGTTCGCCGAGACCGGCCTGCCGATGGCGGCGAACTGGTCTGTTTCTCTTGGAGGGCCGTACGCCAACACGACCGGACCCTCGCTCGCGTTCCCCGCGCTCAACGGCACCTCCTCCTACTCCGTGGGCGCGTCACCCGGCTATGCAGCCGAGCCCGAGGACGGGAGCGTCCTCGTGGACGGCTCGAACGCGACGGTATCCGTCGCGTTCTCGCCACTCAGCTGGGTGGAGATCAACGAGACCACGCATCCGCCCGCTCAGTCCGGTGGCGTGCTCGCGGACGATCCGGCGGACGGTTACTTGGTGTATTTCGGCACGGACGGCAGCACCTGGACGTTCTCCCACGGTAGCTGGAGTCAGATCTCACCGACGAACTCACCCCCCGCGATGACCTGGGCCGGGATGACCTACGATGTTCGGGATCGCTACGTCGTGCTGCTCGACGGCAATCAGACGTGGAAGTTCTCGGGCGGCGAGTGGACCCAGCTACATCCCGAAAACTCTCCGCAGAATCGTACCCAGATCACCCTCACCTACGACTACGCGATCGACGCGGTCCTGTTGTACGGCGGCTGGGAGGGCGGGCCCTACGGAACGCCCCCGCTCGACGACACCTGGGAGTACGCGGATGGGAACTGGACCCAGCTGACGCCGACGACCTCGCCGGGCCCGCTCGACAATTACGGGATGACCTACGATCCCGCGCTCGGGGAAGCGGTCCTGTTCGGCGGGAACGACGTCGCGGCCTCCGGGGCAACGTGGGCATTCACGGACGGCAACTGGACCTCGATCTCGACGGCCGAGTCACCACCGGCACGTTCCGGCCCGGTGCTTGTCTGGAGCGCCTTCAGCGATTCTGTGATCATGTTCGGAGGCTGCGCGAACAGTCCCGGGAATTGCAACACGGACTACAACGATACGTGGGAGCTATCGAGCGCCGGATGGACCCAGCTCGGCGACGCGGGAGGGCCGCCCCCGCAGATCGGCATGGTCGCGTCGAACTCGAGCTCCTCCGGGGTCGACCCGGTTCTCTTCTCCACGGACGGGACGACGTGGGAACTCGAGCCGGAGACCACTTCGGCCCCCGCCGGGATCGTGCACCAGGTGCCGTTCACCCTGGAGAACAACCAATCGATCGCGACGCCACGGCCCTTCGACCAGATGGTCGACGTCGACTCGGCCGCGTACGCGTCCTATGAAGCCTCGGACCTTCAGAACGTCGAATTCGGTTACCCGAACGGAAAGGTCATCCCAAGCTGGCTCGAATCCGGCAGCGCGAGCGCATCGCAATCGGTGTACTGGCTCAATCTGACCGACGGGATCCCGGCCGACGCGTCCGTCACGATCGATCTCGATTTCGCGTCCCCCTCAGCGAATCTGTTCAACGGGCGGACCGTCGGGGAGGCGCCCGAGCTCAGCGGCGCGAATGGGGATCCGGGCTACGGCGCGTACGACGACGGGAGCGCGGTCTTCCCGTACTACGAGAACTTCACCGACGTCGACTCGGACCCGATCGCGGGCGAGGACAACGGGGTCGCGCCGCCGGGCTGGTACTACACGCCGATCGAGACCGGATGCGACTATTCGATGGACGGACCGGACGGCTGGTCCGCGGACGGCGTGAACGGCTGCGGGGTCGTCGCGGCGGGGTCGGACTTCCCGGTCACCCCGTCGCTCGTCGTGGACATCGAGCTCAACGACCTCCAGACGGTCGCGCCGGATTGGCAGTCGCCCTTCGTGATCAGCTCCTCCGCGACGTCCTACGCCCCGACCGACCAGAGCACCGTGGAGTGGGACGATGAGTCGTCGGCCTGCAACTCGGCCGGCACCGGGGCGGTCTACGGCATCTACTCGACGGCGGGGGGTTCGCTGACGACCCAGCTCGCGGACACGTACGCGCCGTTCGTCCTGTCGGTCGGACAGTCGAGCGTCCAGGAGAACTACTCGCCGGTCTACTCCCCGTCGGGCGGGGTCTACTCGACCCCCGGCTATCTCGCGATGGCCGTGCATACCTCGAGCTACTGCGGCTCGATGGTCGAAGGCTTCTGGGTCCGGGAACGGGCCCCCCCGCCGAACGGCGTGATGCCCGCCGCCGTGTTTCCGGGGCTCTATCCGATCGAGTTCGTCGAATCCGGCCTGCCGATCGGAACGGCCTGGACCGTCTCGGTCGGAGGGCCCGCCCAGTCGTCGAGCGGATCTACGCTCGACGTGGACGAGACGAACGGAACGTACGACTATACCGTCGGCTCGGCGGACGGGTACGAGCCCTCGCCGGCCTCGGGGGCGGTCAGCGTCCTGGGATCCATGGAGCGCGTCGCGATCACGTTCACCGAAGAATCCAGCGGCGCCCCGCCCGGAGGGAAGTCGGGCGGTACCTCCGGCGCCCCGGCGAGTTCGATTTCGCTCGATTTGATTCTCGCCGTGGTTGTCGTGCTGGTGATCGTGATCGCCATCATCGCGATCGCCGCACGGCGTCGGGCCCCCCGTTGGGGCGCGACCGCCCCCCCGTCACCACCTCCCAATGTCCCCGAGGCGGGCAAGATGCCGCCTCCTCCACCACCGCCCCCGAGTGTCCCGAGACTCGGGCCCGCCGAGGAACGGGAATATCCGTTCCCCTACGACTCGAGCCAGTCGGGCGAACCGATTCCCGCCGCGCCGGCGGCCCGATCCGCTCCGTCGTCAGTGAACAAGACCCTGGTGGTCTGTCAGAACCCGAACTGCCGGGAGATGTTCGAGTCCTCGCTCGGCGCCTGCCCGCAGTGCGGCCGCCCGGCCTAGTTCGCGAACGTGCCGAGGTACTCGACAAGCGCGCGGTACTGCCCGGTCGAATACACCGGATCCTGACGCTGGTCCGCGTTCGCTTGGAGCGCGATCTGCCGGGCGTTGTTCCCGACCGTCCGCACCATGCTGAAGAACGATCGAGGTGCGTCGACGCGGCGGCCGTGCGCCGCGCAATACTCCAACGTTCGAGGAAGAGCCTCCTGCACGGCCCTCGGTTCGAGGAGGGGGCGCTCGCGACCGGCTTCGTCGGAGTCGACCGAAGGGTGGAGCCCCCAACGCTGCCGGTCCTGGTCCGAGAGTCGGTCGAAGTGCGTGAAGACGAAAACGGGGTGGAGGTGTGACGCGCCTCCCCCTTGGAGGGCCGAGAGGACCGCACGTACCGATTCGTCGCGCGTCGAGCCCGGGTCCCCCGTAGGAGGGGATCCTGCTCCGGTCCCGGGCGCGGGCAACACGAAGATCGGAACGGCGGTCTCCACGACGCCGGATACCGTCGGGCCCGTGGAAATTCCGCCCGACAGAGCCTCTCCGAGCTCCAAGAAGCCGGATCGCATCCAACGGACCTCGATCTTCGGTGCGGATTCATAGTCGAACTTCGGGCGTAGCCGCATGAGACCCGTGCGGCGCCGGTATGCGAGCACGAGGCGAGCCGCCGCGATGTGCTCCGGAGAAGGCGGAGAGGGGAACTCGCCCGACATGAGCTCGGTGTACATCCGGGTCAGCACAGCGAGCGAGTCGGGCGCGGTGGTGAATCGGAAGTCGTCCTGGGTGCCGGTTGCGGCTCGGACGAGCGTCGCGTAGAGCAATCCGAAGAACGTTGAACCTCCGGACCCGGGCTCGGACAGAACGGTCGACCGGAGCATAGACCGGCTTGGGACGACGGGGTAATAGCATCCCCGTCCGCGAGGGCACAGTCGGAGTGCGGGGGCCCGCGCTTGCCCCGCGACGGGGCGGTGGCCCTGAGGACCGACTTACCGACCGACCATTCGGAGGGTCTGCGAGCGGCCGCGTCGTCCGGGAGCCGGTGGACGGCGGGCCGGTCCTCCGCGACGCGGTCCGCCACCTCCGGCAAGAGTTTTCTCACGTGACTCAGAAATCTCACGTACTCATTGTGAGAGTGCTCGATCCCGGTCGGCTCCGACGGGGCCGCGGCGCGGGCGGCGATCCTCGGCGCCCGCGTCGAGCCGACTGGCCCAGCCTCGTCGATCGTTCGAACGGAGCTCACAAAATACTCGACCCCTCCGAACCGGGCCTTTCCCTCCTTGTCCGAGGACGTCCGGAAAGCGGCCACGGTCCGGGGGTAGAGCTTCCGGATCAGCGTTTCACAGAACTCTCGATGATGTCGACCCTCGTCCCGATTCGCCATCGGCCGGGGCAGCCGACGGGTCGTACGGTTGATTCAGGTCATTTTCGGCGGAGCCGGGCGACTCTGGTAGCATCGGGTCAAGGCTCCGTATCTGCCATCCGGGTCGTCGACGGGCGGAAGGGTCGCCTTCTCAAGCGAGCTGTCCACCAGTGCCCAACGATTATCGGCCCGGATCCCACGCGCGGACACCACGAGCTGGAATCGGGCCAGCACTCCACCCGCGGGAGCATCGCTGAGGGACGAGACCGCGGGCAGGTTGCAGACGAAGTTGAGGACTTCCACGAGCTTGAGCAGGGTACGCCGGCGATCGACCGGGGAACTGTCCCGACTCAGAACGAGCGTCCGGGCGTCGGGATCGTCCATCATGCGCGTCAGCAGCGTCTCGGCGGCCGCGCGGGAGATGTACCGGCCGATTCCAGCGCCGACTCCCTCCGACGTTCCGGCCGCCGGTTGGATTGGGACCTGCAGAGCTTCGAGGTCCCCGGTGGCGTCCGCGTGGGCCGCTTCGAAGGTGTGCATGGTGGACTCGACGTCCTCGAAGCGTATCTGTCCACTGCGAAGAGGTTCGAGCGGGAGGATCGCGGTGTGGTTAAGGACGG
>JASHUS010000037.1 GCA_030039865.1 Thermoplasmata archaeon | reverse complement strand
TGACGCGCTGGGCGAGCCCCCCCAACGTGGGATCCGAGGGCTCGTGGCGAAGGGCCACCGAGAGCCCGCGGCGCCGCAGCGAGCGTACGAGCGCCCGCGCGAGCGTCGACTTGCCCGCGCCGTCGATCCCTTCCAGGGCGACCAAACGGCCGCGCTTCACGGGACCCCCACCATCTCGACCGTGGGCGTGAATCCGTACACTCGGGCGATCGACTCGACGAACGGGATGCGGAGCGGCCCGGCGCCCACGGGCGAGGCCGCGACGGCGGCGGCCCGACGCGGGACGGTCGCGAGGTCCAGCACTGCCCCCGGCCGCGCCGGGTCGTCCAGGTAATCGGTCTCGAGGAACCAGGGCGCCGGATCGGAGAGCGCCGCCTGCGCCAGTTCCCGGCGGGCGAGGTAGGAGGGCGTCACAGAGCTCCGCTCGTCGCGGGTCAGGTGGCTGCGGGCATAATGCTTCACAACGCGCTCGCGCGCGATCCCGGCCCGGTCGGCGCGGCGCGCGAGGTCGAGATAGCCGGCCACGTCGAGATCGGCGGAGTGCACGACGACCGGGCAGTCGGAGTCCCGCGCGACCGCGAGCGCATGATCGAACGCCTCGTCGGCCGCGCGGTCGATGTCGGGCGCGACTTCGAAATGCGGTCGGCCCACTTCACCGAGCGCGACGGCCCGGTGCTCCCGGACCCACCGGCCGGCGAGATCGAGCGCCGACCGGTGCAGGTCGAGGGCCGCGCGGACTCCCAGGACCGCCGACGCGCCGACCAGATCGACCGGATAGGGAGCCACGACGAGATAGACCGTAACGTCCGTCTCCTCGTGTACCCGCCGGGCCAGGGACTCCGTCGTAGCGAATTGGGCGGCGTACGTCTCGAGGGAGCGCGGCACGCGCGGCTCGTAACTCTGGGTCGCGAGGAAGAGGTGGGTGCCGCCGGCCCGGCGAAATCTCCGGGCCGCTTCGACGCCTTGGCCGGCCGGCGAGAGATGGCAGTGGTGGTCGACGATCGGGAGGTCGCGGGGTAGCGGCACCGCCGCGATCCCTACCGGAGCGATCTCAGCGCAGGAGACCCGCGCCCTGGAGCTCCTTCGTGATCTTCTTGACCGCGACCTCGACGTCCGAGGGCTTGCGGGCCCCCGTGCAGACGAGCTTGCCGCTCCCGAAGAGCAGCACGACGACGCGCGGTTCGTCGATGCGGCACACGAGTCCCGGGAACTGCTCGGGCTCGTACTCCACCCGATCGAGGCCGAGCGTCACGGCGATCGCGTTGAGGTTGATCTCGCTCTCGAGGTCCGAGCTCGCGACGATGTTCTGCACCTCGATCCGCGGGTGCATGTTGATCTTCTGCCCGCCCTTCTTGATCTGCGCGGCGACGGTCGAGATCGACTCCTCGACTTCGTGCATGCTCTTCGCCCCCGTGCACACGACCTTGCCCGACCGGAAGAGAAGGATCGCCGTCTTCGGCTGCTTCAGGCGGTAAATGAGCCCCGGGAACTGCTCGGGCTCGTACTCGGCGCCGTCGAGCCCGAGGGCGATCGACTGGAGGTCGAGCTCGTCACCGAGAGACGTGGAGGCGACGACGTTTTCGATACGGATCTTGACCAAGGAAATCCCTCGGCGAAGGAGTATTTAAACGGGTATTTAAACTCTGGCCGACGACTTCGGGCCCCATTGCGGTTCTCGCCCCGGCGAGCGGGCCGAGCGCCGGCGCTAGCCCGGCCGTCCCCCATCGGGATCCGCACGACCGTCGGGATCCTTCTGGACTGACCCCACGGGGAGCGCCGGGCCACCCATCTCGTCCTCTGGCGGCAGGCCGAAGAAGTCCCGCAGTACGCGTCGCGTGAATCCCCACAGGATCTGGCCCTCCACTACGGTCGCGTTGACCTCCGTGGGGCCCCGAACGGTATCGCGGAGGACCCGGCGAGTCGACCCGAGCGCCGAGCGGGGCAGCCAGAAGACATGAGCGACCTCCTTTGCGTCCAAGGAAGTCGGGGCCCGACCGGCTGACCCGAGCCCCGCGACGAAGACTCCCACGTGGAGCCGGAACGCCTGAGCGTACCTCGTTCCGACATACCGGGGGTCCCCGGCGAGATCGAGGCGCGTGAGCCCGACCTCCTCCTCGAGCTCCCGGAGCGCGGTCGCGAGCAGCGAATCGTCGCTCTCGGCGACGTGTCCGCCGGGCAGTCCGACCTGACCCGAGGCGGGGTCCGCGGGGTTCGTCGCCCGGACGATCAGGAGGGTCTCGACCTCGCTCCGACCGTCGCGCAGCACGATGGTGACGGCCGCCCCCGCGGTCGGTACGGGGGGCGCCAGCGTCGGGAACCGATCGACCAGGGCCCCGAGCTCAGCGGGCGCATCGCCGACCCGCGCCGGGCCCGACACGTTCACGACTGCCAGTCGTACTCGACTTTTCGGCGCACCGTGGCCTGATCGTAGTCGTGGAGGCCACCGGATCCGACCAGCCGCTCGAGCGCGATGATTCGCGCGTACAGCTCCTTCACTTGCTGCTCCAGTCGAGCGATCCGCGCGTCGACGTCGGAAGTTTCGGAAGCGGCCATGACACCGGAATCCGAGCCCGGAAGATAAATCCGTGCCGGGGGGCCGACTCACGCGGGCGCGCCGGCCATGGACTGCGATTCGGCCGCGGTCACGAACTCTCGGATCGCCGTGGCCGTCTCCTCGGGCCGCTCGATCGGCACCATGTGCCCGGTCTGCGGAAAGATCCGGATCTGCGCCCCGGGGATGGTCTGCCGGAGGATCCGGCCGTGGGATGCGTCGATCATCAGGTCGTCCATCGCCTGGATGATCAGGGTCGGCTTGCGCAGCCCCGCGATCCGGTTCCGCTCATCGAAACCTTGCATGGCCTGGGCCCACTTCCAGGCCGGAGCAAAGTCGGTCTTCGGGGCGAGGGCGCGGACCACGTCCGCGTAGTCGAGGTGCGCCTCGATCCAGTCCGGGTAGTAGAGGTCCTTCAGGACGCGGAGCGCGAAAGCGTCGGGGCCCTCCGACTCAAGCGTCTCTTTCCAACGGTCCGCGACGGACCGGGTGTGCTGATCGACATAGGCGGCACCGCTGATCATGATGAGGCTCCGAACGCG
>JASHUS010000004.1 GCA_030039865.1 Thermoplasmata archaeon | reverse complement strand
TGCCAGACGCCGCTCGAGTTCGACGGGATACCGGCGCGTACCGAGCCGCACCTCTCCACCCCGTTCCGGCTCGTGTTCGGTCCTGCGGCCCTCTCGTAGTGTGCCCACGGCGCGGGGGACGGCCGACGGATGTTCTCGATTCTCGGCTCGCTCACCGACTTTATCATCGCGACGATCAGCGCGGGTGGCCTCGCCGGGCTCTTCGCGCTGGTCGCGGTGTCCAACCTCGGGATCCCGCCCCTCCCGAGCGAGGTGATCCTGCCGCTCGCCGGGTTCCTCGTGGCGGCGGGCACGTTCTCCCTCGCCGGTGTGCTCCTCGTGGCGCTCGTGGCCGGGTTGGCGGGGTCGTACGCGGGCTACGCGATCGGTCGCTGGGGCCGCACCCGCATGACCGGGGCCGGCCTCGGCCGGTTGCGGATCGATGCGAGCCGCCTCGAGCGCGTCGATCGGTACTTCGCGCGGCACGGAGAATCGACCGTCGCGCTCTTCCGCCTCCTCCCGGTGCTCCGGGCGTACATCTCCTTCCCCGCCGGGACCGCCCGGATGGCGCCGGGTCGGTTCGGGGTCTTCACCCTGATCGGCTCGATCCCGTACACGCTCGCCTTCGTCTACGCCGGCATCCTCCTGCGTTCGGACTGGCGCGCGATCTCCTCGTACTTCGCGGTGCTCAACCTCCCGCTGCTCGTGCTGATCGCGGCGGGCGTCGTCTACCTGGGCCTGCTCGTCGCGGGGGTCCTCGCCTGGGGCTGGCCGCCCCGTCGCGCCCCGAGGGCGGACCTTCCCGCGGCTCGGCCCGCCGGCGACACGGCGGCCCCTCCTCGGCGGGACTAGGCGCCGGGCGGATCCACGCTCCGCGCGAACTCGGGTCGGACGACCTCCCCGCGGGGGGCGCCGACGAACTCGCCGTCCTCGACGATCCGGATGCCGTCGCGATAGAGGTCGCGGGGTCGGACCGCGTCCCACCCTTCGAACGCGGTCCACCCGGCGGGCGCGTGGAGCGTACGGCCCGACAGGGGCGCATGCGAGCGGAAGTCGACGATGACCAGGTTCGCCCGGTGCCCCGGGGCGATCCGGCCCAAGGGCTGGCCGAGCCAGCGCGCGGGCCGGTCGCAGGCGGCCGCGAGGAGGGTCGCGAGGTCAAGGTCCCCGGCGCGGACGCGGGCCAGCATCAGCGGCAGCATCGTCTCGACCCCGGGCATGCCGCTCGGGGCCCGGTCGAAGGGAAGTTCCTTCGCCGACCGGGAGTGGGGCGCGTGGTCGCTCGCGAGCACGGGGACGCCGCCGCGTGCGAAGAGCTCCCAGAGCGCCCGGCGGTCGGCGTCCGAGCGGAGCGGCGGGTTGACCTTGAAGCGCGCGTCGGTGCCCGAGCGCTCCGAGAGCAGCAGGTGCTGGGGCGTCGCCTCGAACGAGACGCCCGCCGCCCGCAGCTTCTCGGCCACGCCCGCTTCGGTCACGTGGGCGACGTGCAGCCGAAGGCGGGGCGGCGCCGGCAGGAGCCGTTCGACCGCGGCGAGCTCCGCGGCCGGAGGTCGGCAGCGGTTCCAGTCCACCGGGTCGCGGGGATCGACGGCCGGCGCGAAATGTCCCGGGTCCTCCGCGTGGACCGCGACGGGCAGGTCGAGCGCGGCGAGCCGGGCGAGGAGTTGGGGGAGCTCGGACGGATCGGGTACGTCGGGGACCCCGGTCGTGGGGCTGAGGAAGACCTTGAACCCGCCCGCGACCCGGGCCAGCGACTCGAGATCGGGCGACCCGAGCGGATTCGCATAGAGCAGAACGTCGACCGCCGCGCGGCCCGGGACCCGACGGGCCTTCTCCCGCAGACGCTCCGCGTCCGTGATCGGTTCCGGGTGGTTCGGCATGTCGCCGACGAGCGTCACCCCCCCGAGCGCGGCCCCCAGCGTACCGGTCGCGAGGTTCTCGACCTCGTCCGGACCTCCGGGCTCGCGGAAGTGGACGTGGAGATCGGTCGCGGCGGGTAGGATCACCGCCTCGCCGACGTCGCGGCGAGGGGCGCCGTGCCGGACCTTTCCGACCGACTCGATCCGGCCGGTGTCGTCGATCGCGATCTCGACCGGCTGGAGACGACCGCGGACGAACGCCCGGCCCGCCAGGATGAGCGCCAGCTCCGGGGGGCGATCCGGACCGGGCGAGCGGCGGCGAGGCATCGAGCGCGCGCACGATGACGGGTGTAAAGAGCCGTGCGCTCCGAGGGGCCAAGGGTAATTTCCCGCGGACGGTGGGTCGGTCGATGGCGCCGTCCCCGACCGCCCGCGGCTGGAGCTACGCGCGCGCCGGTGTCGACGTCGCCCGACGCTCGCGGGCCCTCGCGGGACTCCTCGCCGGCGTCCGATACCACCCGCCCCCGACGCACGGACGGCCGGTCGAGCTGCCCGGACATTTCGCCGGTCTCGTGCGGATCGGGCGCGAGACGATCGCGATCACGACCGACACCGTGGGCACGAAGGTGCTCCTCGCCGCGCAGCTCGGTCGCTGGGAGGAGGTCGGCGAGGACATCGTCGGGATCAACGTGAATGATCTCGCGGCGGTGGGCGCGCGGACCGCGGGGCTCGTCGACGTGATCCTGTGCGCGCGACCGGAGGATGCGGCGTTCGCGGCGATCGGACGCGGTCTCGACCGCGGCCTGCGCGCGGCGGAGTGCGCGCTCCTCGGCGGCGAGACCGCGATCGTGCCCGAGATCGTCGACGGGATCGACCTCGGCGGAACGGCGATCGGGTTCTTTCCGCGCGGTCGGCGGCCCGTAACGGGCGGACGGATCCGCCCGGGCGACCGCATCCTCGGGATCCCGTCGGTGGGCCTCCACTCGAACGGCTACACCCTCGCGCGTCGGCTCCTCACCGAGTCCCACGTCGACCTCGACCAGCCACGGCCGGGCGCGGCGGTCCCCGTGGGCCCCGAGCTCCTCGTCCCGACGCGGGTCTATGCCCAGGCGTCGGACGCGATCGCGGAGCGGAGCGAGACCCACGGGCTCGTCCACCTGTCGGGGGGCGGGGTCCGGAACCTGGCGCGGCTCCATCCCGAGGTTTCGTTCGTCCTGGACCGATGGCCGGAGGCGCCGCCGCTCTTCGGGTGGCTGCAGCGCCTCGGCAGTCTGCCGGACGAGGAGATGTTCCGTACGTTCAACATGGGGATCGGCTTCGCCGCGATCGTCAGCCCCACGCACCTCGCCGAGACCCGTCGACGGCTCGCGCGGGCCGGCGCCGCCGACGCGCTCGAGATCGGCCATGTCGAGCGGGGCTCGGGGATCGAGGTACCCGCGCTCGGGTTGCGGTACGAGGGGTACGAGTGAGGACCGCGGACCGGGCACGTCGCGTCAGGTCGCCCTAGCCAGGTGATCGGGGCGTCGCGGACATGCCGAGCGCCACTCACGTCCGGTCCACGGCGGCCGGTCTCTCGATCGCCGCCGCGTTCGGCTGGGCGACGTGGTACATCCTGGTCCTCGCGATCTCGCCGAGCACCCGGCCCTCCGCCATCGTAGCCTGGCCGTTCGTCTTTGGAGGCCTCGCCTACACCGCGTGGGCCGTGGCGGCGGGCCACGGCCGCGCCTTCCTCGCCGTGTGGCGCGAGCCCCTCGCCTACGTCCGGACCGGGTTCTTCGTGCTCATGCAGCTCTCGGTGCTCGCCGCGACGTATCTCGCCGGCCCGGTCGACGCGTCGCTCCTCGCGCTCATCGGCGACGTCGTCGCGACCCCCCTCGCGGTCGCCTTCCTGCTCGGCGCCCACCGCGAGCAGATCCGGTCGGCGTGGTTCGCGCTGGGCCTCTTGCTCAGCCTCGCCGGCGGCACGATGGCGATCGTCGGCGGGCAGAGCCTGGCCGCGATCCCGCCGATCGGCTGGCTGGTCGTGCCCGGGGTCACGCTGTCGGTCGCCGGCTACTTCCTCCTCACAGCCCGCGCGAACGAGCGAGCGCCGCCGTCCGCGGTCGTCGGTCAGGCGACGCTCGCGTCGGGGATCGTGACCCTCCTCCTAGCGCCGGCGATCCCCGGGGGTTGGTCCGGGCTCGCGGCGCCAAGCGACATGGCCTGGGTCGTGCTCGTGGCGATCGGGCTGACGAGCTTCTTCCTCGCCGAGGTGCTCTACTTCGACGCCATTCGCCGCGTCGGGCTCGTCCTACCGCCGATGCTCATGACCGGCATCCCCGTCTTCACCCTCCTGCTCTCCGCGTTCGTCCTCCACCTGTCGCTCCCCGTGGTCGCTGTGCTCGGCATCCCGGTCGCGGTGGTCGGGGCGTTGTTCACATTGCGCGCCACCGGCGCCGAGGCGTCGGTCGGCACCGCCGAGCCCGCGGAACCGGCCGCTTAGCCCGAGAGCTCACTGGAAGTCGGCGAGGCTGCGGTTCGTCGCCCGCCGCCGCGGGGGTTTACCCAGCTCCGAGACAGAGGTGTCGAGCGTCGCGGGGGGGCCGGCGGGCGGACCCGCTTCCTCGGGCGATTCGGCTGGCGCGAGCCGCTGCTGGTGGCTCCCCCGCAGAAGGTCGGCGGCTTGCCAGTCGAAGACCTCCGTCACGCGTCCGAGGGTCTGCGCGACCCGGTCGGCGTAGTAGTCCCAGTCCGGTTCCTTCGGGAACGGCCGGCCGTCGACCCACGGCTCGATGCCCTGCGGGCTCTTGCGCGAGTCCGTCACGATCCAGGAGACGCGCATCCCGGGGATCACGTCGTAGCCCTCCGCGCGTAGCTGCTTGAAGACCCGCAGGAACGGCAGCGCATCCCGCGTCGCCTCGTTGTACTCGTCCTCGGCGCGTACGGTCCGCCCGATGACGAGGCGCTCGACGGGAACCTCGCGGTTCCGCACCGCGGCGACGAGCTCGCGCGATCGCCGGACCGCGCCCTCCGTGTCCCCCTTGAGGATGAGGTCGAAGACCTCGAGGAGCGCCGCCGACTGGTAGTCGAAGGCGTCCGTTCGCCGGGTCTCGTAGCCGCGGACGATGACCTCGTCGCGCGGCCAGACGGTGCGGCCCACGTAGCGCTTCTTCACGCCGTGGGAGAAGAACGCCTCGTAGACCGACTGGAACTCGAACGTGACGCCCTCGCGGCTGAACCGCTTCGCGAGCTGCTCGCCGAACTCTCGCGCGCCCGCGAGGGACGGCGTGGGGGAGCGGACGAAGACC
>JASHUS010000036.1 GCA_030039865.1 Thermoplasmata archaeon | reverse complement strand
CCCGGCGCAAAGCGTTAGTTCTCGAGGGGCTCGCGCCCGGTCCCACCGAGGCCGGGAGAGCGGGGTCAGCGCATGTGGAGCAAGATGACCAAGGCGGCGTCCCGGACCACGTTCGGGAGCGACCCCGCCTCGTACGACGCGGCCCGACCGGAGTATCCGTCGAGAGTCTACGAGATCCTCGCCCGGCGCTGTGGGCTCGCCCCCGGCAGGCGCATCTTCGAGATCGGGGCCGGCACGGGGATCGCGACCCGCGGTCTGCTCGCGCACGGCGCGTCCGACGTCACGGTCGTCGAGCCCGACCGTCGCCTCGTGCGGTACCTGCGGAGTTCGCTCGGTCGGGATCGCGGGAAGGTGACGATCCTCCCGACGTATTTCGAGCCGGCGCGCCAGCCAGCCGGCTCGTTCGATCTCGGGATCTCGGCGACGGCGTTCCACTGGGTCGAAGAGCGTCGGGCCCTTCGCAAGATCGCGCGATGGCTGAAGCCCGGCGGCTGGTGGGTCTGCTGGTGGAATATGTTCGGCGACCCGGGGCGCCCCTCCCCCTTCCAGCGTGCGCTCGACCCGCTCTTCCGGACGCTCCCGACCAGCCCGCGTACGCAACTCCCCCGCCGGCTGCCGCCCCAACTCGACCGTACGGCGCGAGAGGCCGCCCTGCGGGGTGTGGGCGAGTTCCGGCGGGTGTCCAGCGAGGTGCTCCGGTGGACCGAGGTGCTCGATCCCTCCCATGCAGCGGCGCGCTACGCGACGTACTCGCCGATCGCGATCCTCCCGAGCTGGCATCGGGACTGGTTCCTGGGAGAAGTGGCTCGGATCGCAGAGGAGGATTTCGGCGGGCGCGTGCGGGCGACCACGCTCACCGTGATCTACACCGCCCAACGCCGCGGCGCCCGGCCCGTGGAGCGCAAGGAGTAAGCCGCGGAAGGCGCCCGCTCGGGCGGCGATGGTCGGCCCCGAGGAATGGACCAGCCCGTCGGACCTCGCCGACTACGCCTACTGCCCCCGATCGCACTGGTATCGCCACCACCCGCCCGACCGGGGTCCCACGCGGTACGCCGCCCGTCACCAGAGCGCCGGGGAGCGCTATCACGAGCGCACGCTGACGGCCGAACTTCATCGGGCCGAGCGGGGCCCGGCGTACTGGATCGTCCTGCTGGTCGGGCTGCTGCTCGTCGTGATCGGAGTCGCATGGTTCTTGCATTTCTCCTGAGCGCGCCGTTCCTGGCCCTGTACCTCGTGCTGGTGGGCGCGGGCCTCGCCGCCTGGGGGATCCGCGTACTCGCGATCCGGCGCGCGGAGTCCCGGCTCGGCGCGCTCACGGCGATCGACGCCGGGCGCCCGGCGGTGTTGCGGTCCGAGCGGTATCGGATGCAGGGCCGGCCGGACGCGATTCGTCAGCAACGCGACGGTCGGCTCGTACCGATCGAGATCAAGAGCCGGACGAGCCCTCCCGCGGGGCCGGCCCGATCGCATGTCGTGCAGGTGTGGGCGTACTGTCTGCTCGTCGAGGACACGACTGGTCGCTCCCCTCCGTTCGGAGTCCTGCGCTACTCCGATCGCGAGTGGCGTGTACGTTGGGACGACGCGGCGCGCCAGGACCTCCTCGCGCTGCGCGCCGCGCTCGATCTTCCGTACGACGGGCGGGCGACCCCTTCGCCCGCCAAATGCCGGCACTGCGCGTGGTTCGAGGTCTGCGACGCCCGGGCGGCGGACGGCCCGGGCTGAGGGCCGGACCGGACTATCCATCCAGTTTCGCCGGTCGGATGGGCCGCGGCACGCGGGGACGCTTCGGGGGTCCGGTCGGGAGGTTCATCCCGCGGAGGATCGCGATGAATCTCGGGTCCTCCCGCAGCGGATCGAACGCCGGGAGCTGGTAGTAGCTCCAGAACAAACGGTCCCCGCCCCGGGCATCCCGCTCGAGCAGCGAGAGCGCGTGCTCCGCATCGCCCAGCTCCGCGTAAATCGCCGCGACGAGGGGGATCGAGACGTAGGCCGTGGCCGAGTGGGACTCGAACTCCTTCAGCAGCGCGCGGGCCTCCTCCGGATGTCCTAGCCAGGCAAGCAGCAGCCCCCGGGTCTGGCGGGCGTAGAGAGAAGTCTCCGACTTGAGCAACTGGGCTTCGTGGCCGGCTTCATCGAACTGGCCGGCGAGCAGCAGGGCGAAGGCGAGCTGGACGTGCAGGAACGCGAAGTCGGGAGCCATGGCGAGCGTCGATCGGCCGAGCGTGATCGCGCGCTCGTGCTCGCCGAGGATGCCGAGGGATCCGACGAGGTTCGCGCGGCCGACCAGCCAGAGGGGATCGAGTTCGACGGTCGCCTCGAACTGCCGTCGGGCCTCTTCGGGGCGCTGCAGGGCCCCGAGCAGGAAACCGTACCAGAACCGGGCCGTGGAGCTGCTGGGATTCAACGCGATCGCGCGGCGGAATTCCTCTTCGGCCCGGGGCCAGTCGAGGTCCGCCTGGAGGGCCAGGTTCCCCGCGGCCGTGTGCGCGTCCGAGGAGTTCGGGTTGAGCTCGAGCGCCCGCTCGACCAGCTCTCGGGCGCGCGGAACTACGTCGGCCCGGGACTGCAGCTGGCCGAGCTCCCCGATGAGGATGTTCGCGAGGTAGGCATAGGCGGCGGTGAATTCGGGGTCCTGACGGATCGCCTCCTCGAAGCACTCCTTGGCCTTCGTGTAGGGTTCCGTGACGAGGGCGCGCTGGTGGTACGCCGTCAGCCCACGCAGGTAGGCTTCGTACGCCGCGAGGCTCTTGGTCGGACGCCCTCCGATCGCCTCCCGCTCCGGCCGCAGGAGCTCGACCTGGAGGGCGCCCGCCGTGCGCTCGGCGACCTCAGCCTGGATCGCGAAGACATTCTCGAGCTTGCGCTCGTACGTCTGGGCCCATCGATGCTCCTCGGTCCCCACGTCGATCAGCTGGACGGTGATCCTTAGGTGGTCCCCCGCTTTCCGCACGCTGCCCTCGAGTACCGAGCTGACCCCGAGCTCGGAGCCGATCTGGCCGATCGGCTTCGTCGTGTCCTTATACTGACCCACCGAGGTGCGCGCGATCACCCGCAGGCCCCGGATCTGCGAGAGGACGGAGATCAGCTCCTCCGTGAGCCCGTCCGCGAAGTACCCGTCGTTCGGGTCGGGGCTGATGTTCGCGAACGGCAGGACGGCGAGGCGGGGCGGGCCGGCCGGTGCCGCGGCCGGGGCGGGCTCCGACCACGGCAGGCTGACGCGGTAGATCTCGACCGGTTCGGCGACGCCCTTCAGGGTCCGCACGCCGACGCTCTCGAGCTGGTACGGGACCTTCCGGCGGACCTGCTCGAAGACCTGCGCGGTGAGGTCGATGCCTCCCGGATCGGCGAGCGGTTCTATGCGCGCGGCGAGGTTGACCGCGTCCCCGAGGATGTCCGATCCCTTGCGCTGGACGTCGCCGAGGTGGATCCCGACGCGCAGGCGGAGCGCGGGGGCGCCGTGCGGCTCGCCGCGCTCGTGCGCCGCCCGCTGGAGCGCGACCGAGAACTCGACGGCGTCAAGCGCGTTCCGGAACTCGAGCAGCTGGCCGTCGCCGATCGACTTCACCTTGCGGCCCCGGTGGGACTCGAGCAGGGGACGGACAATCCGCTCTTGCGCCTCGAGCAGCCGGAGCGCCGCGGCCTCGTCGGATTGGGTCAGCGGCGTGAAGCCGACGATGTCGGTGAACACGATCGCGGCGAGGCGGCGGCTGGACGCCACGGCGTCGCATCGTCGCCGGGGGAGATTAGGCCTCTCGGTCCGGGCGTCGGAACGTCCAGTAGAGCTCCGTATGGTACGGCATATCGATCTCGCGGCGCCCGCGCGTCTCGAGATCCGAGTCCAGGATCTCCCGGACGCGCGCGGCGACGCGGCGCCGCTCGGCCGCCGGGAGGAGCGCGATCACGCTGATCGAGAGGAACCGGTCGACCACCCGTTCCCGGGGGATCCGGTGCCGGTGCTCGAACCGCCGGAGCGTCAGCGGAAGGAACGGGACCCCCGGGTGGGCGAACACGGATTTCCAGCGTCGCTCCCGGACGCGCGGGATCCTCCGGGCGACGCGGTAGCCGTCGATCAGGTCCGTCAACTGCCGGGTCCAGGCGCGCGAGCGATCCTCGCGAACGTTCCAGAGGAGGCCGAGCCCGCCCCCGGGCCGGAGGACTCGCGCGATCTCGGGGAGCGCCCGCGCGGGATCGAACCACTGGAACGCCTGGGCGGCGACGACCGCGTCGGCGAACCCGCCCGGCAGCGGGATCTCCTCCGCCGTTCCGGGAAGCACGGGCACGTCGGGGACCATCCGCGCAAAGACCCGGCGCATGCCCGGCATCGGTTCGACTGCGACCCGCGCGGCCCCGAGTTGCCCGAGCGTCCGGGTCAGCTTGCCGGTCCCGCTGCCGAGTTCGACGAGCGTGGTCCCCGGGCGCAGCCCGAGGACCCGGCCGAGCGCCCGCACGGCCGCGTCCGGATACTCCGGACGGGCCCGCTCGTAGACCTCGGCGGCCCGGTCGAACCCCCGGACCGCGGGGTGGGTCGAGAGCCTTCGCGCGGTCACCGGGAGCGCCGGGCCCTACGAATGGGGCAAGGGCGGCGAGGGGGAAGGGGGCGGGGCGGCGTCCGGCGGGAGCTTCTGGTGCGCCCGGTAGATGCCGAAGCCCCGTGCGAGGAGCAGGCCGGTACTGGCCGCGAACAACAGGTCGATCGCGACGAGGACGTCGAGCGCGAGCGAGGAGCTGGGCGGCGGGGGCGGGAACGTGAAGAACGCCGAGGGCCCGAGCACGACGATCTCCCCGGCGACGCGGGCGACGAAGAGGACGAGGTACAGGATCGGGATGTGCCAGGGGAGGGTGTAGTACCACTGCCCCCCGCCGCGGCGGTCGAACCGGACGATCCGCTCGACGAACGGCGCCGCGAAGTACGCGGTCGCGACCGGGATCGCGATGTACGGCGCGAGCAGCACGAAGGCGTCCGTACCCCAGGTCAGGATCGCCGCGTAGATCGTTCCGGCCCCGAGCAGGGCGAAGAGGAAGACGTAGAACCCCGCGAAGACGAAGAGGCGCGAAGGCGAGTACGGCGCGCCGGTGAGCTGGAGGTAGGTCCGGCGGCCGAGCATGAGGCAGATCAGGACGAGGATGATCAGGTCGGTCGTGATCGCGCCGGACGGAGCCGAGGTCATCGCGCGTTCGAACCCGGCCCCCTACTAAAACTTCGAGGGGCCGGCGCCGCCCGCGACCGCGCGAAAACCTTACCCCCGCCCGGGCCTCGGCGGCGCGATGGCGGAAGGGAATCTCGAACGGACCCTCGTCGTGCTCAAGCCCGACGCCGTGCGGCGGGGCCTCATCGGCGAGCTCGTCGCCCGCCTCGAGCGCAAGGGCCTCAAGATCGTCGCGATGAAGCTGATCAAGGTCGTTCCCGAGGTCGCCCAGCGCCACTACGCCGAACACGAGGGGAAGCCGTTCTACCCGGCGCTCATGCAGCACATCACGTCGGGGCCGGTCGTTGCGATGGCGATCGAGGGTCGCTCCGCGATCGCGGTCGTCCGGCTGATCACGGGCGCGACGAACCCCCAGACCGCGGCCCCCGGTACGATCCGGGGCGACTACGCGCTCGGGATCACGCCGAACCTGATCCACGCCTCCGACTCGATCGAATCCGCCGCGCGGGAGCTCCCGCTCTACTTCGCGCCCGAGGAGCTGCTCGCCTACTCCCGCGTCGGCGAGGAGTACTCGTAATCCGATGGGCCCCCCGGTCGCGATCGCGGCCCGAGCGATCCGGTCGGGAGAGCTCGTCGTCTATCCGACGGACACGCTGCTCGGCCTGGGCGCCAGCGCCACCGATCCCGCGGCGGTCCGGCGCCTCGGCCAGGTGAAGCAGCGGCCGGAGGGTCAGCCGATCTCGGTCGCCGTGAGCTCGCTCGCCGACCTCGAGGCGTGGGCGGACCTCGGCCCCCCCGGCCTCCGCTTCGCCCGCCTGCATCTTCCGGGGCCGTACACGCTCCTCGCCCGCCCGTCGCGTCGGGGCCGCCGCGCGCTCGCGACGGCCCTGTTCGGCCCCGACGGCAGCGTGGGCTTCCGTCTCCCGGATCACCCGGTCGCCCGGGAGCTCGCGCGCCGGGCCGGACCGATCACGGCGACTTCGGCGAACGTCCACGGCCGGCCGCCGTGCCGTACCGTCCCCGAGGCGCGGCACGCGTTCGGCCGCGACGTCGCGGTCTACTTGGCCGCCCGCCCTCCGGGCTCCGGGCAGCCCTCGCAGCTCGTCGACCTCCGGCACGGCACGCCCCGGCCGATCGCCCGGAGCTAGCCCGATGGCGCCGTACCCGGAGGATCTCGAGCGCTGGCGCCGGGCCGCCGAGATCTCGAGCCGGGCGCGCGATTACGGACTCCGGCTCACGGTACCGGGCGCCCGGCGCCGCGACGTCGCCGACGCGGTCGAGGCGTTCATCCGCGACCAGGGCGCCGCCCCCGCCTTCCCCGTGAACCTCTCGCGGAACGACGAGGCGGCCCACTTCACACCGTCCCGTGACGACGACGCCGAATTCGTCGACGGGGACGTCGTCAAGGTCGACGTCGGAGCGCATCTCGACGGCGCGATCGCCGACACGGCCGACACGGTCGAGGTCGGGGGGACGCATCGGTACGAGAACCTCGTGCGGGCGGCCCGCGAGGGCCTCGCGGCCGGTATCGCCGCCGTGCGCCCGGGCGCCCGCGTCGATGAGCTGAGCCGCGCGATCGCCGCGGCGATCCGGAGCCGGGGGCTGAAGCCGATCGAGAACCTGACGGGTCACTCGATCGAACGGTACCTGCTCCACGCGGGCAAAGCGATCCCGAACGTCCCCGACCACTCGGACGCCTCGCTCGTCGAGGGGGAGATTATCGCGATCGAGCCGTTCGCCACCAACGGGGCCGGGCGGATCCGCAACGGCCCGTTCGGCAACATCGCGCGCTTCCGCGGGGATCCCGGCCGCGCGGACCCCGCGCTCTCGGCGCTCTTCGGCCGCTTCCGCACCCTCCCGTTCGCGATGCGCTGGGCGGCGACGCCCGAGGAGGAGGCCGCGCTGCGCCGCGCCCGGCGCACCCTCCAGACGTACCCCGTCTTCGTCGAGGAGGGCGGCGGATGGGTCGCGCAGG
Organism: Thermoplasmata archaeon; assembly: GCA_030039865.1. Taxonomy (GTDB): domain Archaea; phylum Thermoplasmatota; class Thermoplasmata; order Lutacidiplasmatales; family UBA184; genus Lutacidiplasma. The sequence goes on along the minus strand of JASHUS010000036.1, from coordinate 2,267 downwards.
CGGAGCACACGATCCTCGTCGGTCCGGACCGGGCCGAGGTGCTGACCGCCCCCGTACCGGTCTGACCTCCTCGCGGCCCGGATCGGGCGCAACGGGGAAGCGGGGCCGGGGGATGCGGCCGGCATGACCGCCGAGCGTCTCCGTTTCGAGAACCCGAGCACGATCGCGCCTCCGATCGGCTACTCGCACGTCGCCATCGTGCCCAGCGGCCCGCTCGTCTTCGTCGCGGGCCAGGTCGCCCTCGATGCCCGCGGGAACGTCGTGGGGCCGGGCGACTACCGGGCCCAGGCGGAGCAGGTGTTCCGGAACCTCGGGAGCGCGCTCGCGGCGGCGGGCGCGACGTTCGCGGACGTGGTCAAGCTGACGTACTACCTGCTCGACGTCTCGCACCTTCCCGAGATCCGCGAGGTCCGGAACCGGTTCGTCAACGTCGAGAACCCGCCGACGAGCACCGCCGTCCAGGTGAGCCGTCTCTTCCGACCGGAGTTCCTGATCGAGATCGACGCGGTGGCGTCGCGCCCGCCGGGATGAACCGGGCGCTCCGGCGCGGGGCTAGCGGCGGGGGTTCTCGAAGGTGGCCCGCGCCTTCGCCGCGCCCGCGACCGCCGCCTCGAGCTTCGCGCGCGCCACGGGAAGGCTGCGGGTCCGCAGGCCGCAGTCCGGGTTGACCCAGATCCGGTGGGGATCGCCGAGGTACTTCGTGGCCCGCTCGATGCGCTCGGCGACGACGTCGGGCCGCTCCACCGCGTCGCGATGGACGTCGACGACGCCGAGGCCGACCTCGCGGGTGTCGCCGTATTCCCGGAGCGCCCGGAGCACCTCGTAGCCGTCGTGCCCCGCCGAGTCCCGGTTCGCGAACTCCCACGCCCACTGGCGGCATCGCTTCGCCTCGAGGAGTGCGGGCAAGAGGTCCCGGTAGTCCGAGTAGCAGATGTGCATCGAGAACTCCGCGTCGATCCCCTCCGTCGCCGCGTTGAACCCCTCGACGACGAGGTCGGCCTCGTCGGGGTGCGTCCCGGCCGCGGGCTCGTCGATCTGCACGACGCGGCAGCCGCGGTCGACGAGCGCCCGGATCGTCGGCCGGAGCGCTCGTCGCGCCAGGTCGACGACGAACTCGCGCTGCGCCGCCCGCCGGGCGGCCCGTCCCTTCCATCCCGGCTGGCGGGCGAGGTAGTACTCGTTGTACGACCAGTCCGCGAGCGTGTACGGCCCGGTGATCGGCAGCTTCGGAACGGCGTGCGCGAACCGGCGGACGAAGTCGAACTCCTCGACGTGGTACGGCGACTCGAGGCGGACCTCGTCCGTCACGGCCGCCTTGAGGTAGTACTTGCTGTCGAACGAGCGGACGTGGCCCTGGAAGCGGAAGCCGCGCATCTGGCGGATCGGGTACTCGTACATCTCGATGCGTCGGGCCTCGCCGTCGTAGACCCGATCGAGGCCCGCGGCCTCGAGGAAGCGGATCGCGAAGAGCGCGCCCAGGTCCCGGACCGGCTCGGGCCCGAGCTCGCGGGCCCGGCCCGCGAGGAGCGCCTCCCGCGCCGCGGGGAACGCGTCGCCGAACCCGAGGGACGCGTCCGACGCGAGGAAATCGGCCCGGGCGGCCTCGTCGAGCGGCTCGCCGCGCTGCCCGAGGAGCTGCCAGCGCGGTTTCGCGAGGCTCCCGATCTCCTGGGCCGGGAAGAGCCGGTCGGTCGTCATCCGGCCCCCGCCGCGCCGAGCGCCTGTCGGACCGCGGGCAGGACGTGCAGCTTGCGCGCGGCCGCATCCCAGGGCAGGAGGTCGAGCGGTCCGCCCGGGCCGAGCCAGACGAGCGACGGCCGACGCCGCTCGTAGGCGATCCGCACGACGCGCGCGACCTCGCCCGGGTCCTCGGCGAGCGTCGTCCGGGGATCGAGGACGCCGAGCCCGAGGCCGGCCGTGCGGGGGCCAGGGGGAAGGCGCTCGACGTCCGTGTCGGAGAGATTGACCCCGACTGCGGAGACGGGCAGACGGTCGAGCACCGGGAACGCGTCGTTCGCGTCCGCGCCGTACGTCCAGACGACGCTCGTCGCCGGGCCGAGCGCCGAACGGATCGCGTCGTACCCGGCGACCACGGCCTCGGCGGCGGGTCCCTCGGGCGGGTGCACGACGAGATACGGGTCGGGGAAGACGAACGTCCGGTACCCGGCCGCCGTGAGCTCGCGGACCTCCTCGGCGAGCGTCCGACCGAGCCGGTGGACGATCGCCTCGTCGGTCTCGCCCGAGCGGTTCTCGGCGACGCGGGCGAA
>JASHUS010000003.1 GCA_030039865.1 Thermoplasmata archaeon | reverse complement strand
ATCTGGATCGCGCGACGCTACCGGATCGCGCGCCCCGACGCCCGCGCGCTCGGAGAACGAGTCGACCGCGTGGGGGCGGCCCTGGCCGAGGATTGGGCCCTCCTCACCGGGTCGTCGGCGACGGCGATGCGGCTCACCGGCGGGGCGGCGCGCGACTGGCGCCGGGGGACCGTGCGCGTCGTTCCGCGAGAAGGATGGTGGAATCGCGGGGCGGATGCGCTCGCGGGGGCGGCGGAAGTCCGGGTCCTTTCGTCGCCGGAGGAGGCGGCCCCGGAGGGCCACACCGTGGTGTTCGGCGCGTCGGGGGCGGGCAAGACCACCTATCTTGTCGACCGGGCCGCCCGCGAGATCGCGGCGGGCGTCGCGGTCGTCGCGATCGATCTCCACGCGGACTTGACGCCCGGGATCGTCGCCCGGCTCGAGGACAACGCCCGCCGCCGGCTGGTCGTGATCGACGCGAGCGACCGGCCCATCCCCGGCATCGCCGCGCTCTCCACGGCGATCGCCGAGGACGCGGCCGCCGCGCATCTCGTCGCGGCGCTCAAGCGGCTGAGCCCGGACGGTCAGGATGTCTACTGGGGATTCCGGCTCGAGCGGCTCTTCGACGCGTTCGTCCGGCTCGCCCAGGAGTTCGGGGGAACCCTGCTCGACGTCTTCGATCTCCTGACCAACGCGGAGCGCCGGGCAACGGCCCGGATCGCGACCGGCCGGGCCGACCTCGCCCATTTCCTCGACGAGCTCGCCCCGATCGTGAAGCGCCAGCCGGAGTTCCTCTGGGCCGCGTCGGCCCGCCTCGCGAAGATCGTCCTGGTGCCGGGTCTTTCTGAGCTGCTCGCCCCCGGCGACGGGGGGATCCCGGTCGAGGAGCTCCTCGAGAGCGGTCGATCCCTGCTCGTGCGGATCCCGTTCGCGGAGCTGGGGCCCGAGGCGGCGTCCTTCGCGGGCTCAATCATCCTGGCCCGTCTCTACCTCGGAATCGCCGCCCGTCGTCGCGCGGGGGGCGCGCTGGCGCCGGTGGTCCTCGTGCTCGACGAAGCGCAGGCTCTCTCTCCCCGCCTCGTCGCCGAGATCCTGACCGAGAGTCGCAAGTTCGGCGTCCGCGTCATCCTCGCGTCGCAGTTTCCGGATCGTCTGGCGGACGAGGTTCGCGGGGCGGCGGCCGGCGCGCCGAGCGAGTTCGTGACGTTCCGCGTGCCGCCGGCGTCCGCCGCCACGGTGGCCGGGTGGATTGGCCTGAGCGCGGTGGAAGGGGAACGCTGGCTGCCCCGACTCCCCACCGGCTACGCGGTCCGGCTCGATCCGGCGACCGGCTCGGCCGTCGCCGCCGGGAGGGCGACCGCAACGGCCGCCGAGGGGACGGCGAGCTGGGCGGACGCCGTGGCTCGAACGCGCACCGAGTTCCCGCCGCCGACCGAGAGCCGCTGGTCGCCCGAGGAGGACGATCCGATTCTGGAGCGCCTGCTCCTCGGGGTATTCGCCGCGGAGCAGGAAGGCCAGCAGCTGGAGCCCGGGCTGGCGCTGGCCGCCGCGCTGGCCCTTCCGGGGCCGGCGATCCGCCCGGAGCTGCTCGGGGACCGATGGAACGATGTCGTCCGGCAGCGGCTGATCCGGGTCGACGACGAGGGGTGTCGGCTCACGGCGGCCGGCGCGCGGCGCCTGGGCTTTACCCGCCCCACCGGAGGAGTGGGGGAGTCCGCCGAACATCGCGGGTTGATCCTCGCCACGTTCCGACTGTTCGCGCGTCACGGCCTCCGCATCGAGATCGTGCGGCAGGACCGGCAGGGCCGGTGGGACACGAGCCTGCCGGACGCGATCTTCCGGCAGCTCGACCTGCCGCTCCACGCGACGCCCGCCATGACCGCGGAGGCGATCGACGCGGTCCGCGATAGCTGGGCTTGGCGGACCTTCAGCGGGCGCGACGTGCACATCGAGGTGGAGGTCTCGGGGGCGCGGCGGATCGAGCGGATCCGGGTCGGATGCCGCAAGGCGGCGATGCGCGGGGCGTTCGCGCTGTTCATCGTGGGACGGTCCGCGCAGGCGGAGAAGATCCGCCGCGACCTCGCCGGCCTCAAGGTGGAGCGGGACCGCGCTCAAGTCTGGACGCTCAGCCGTCCCTCGCCACCGAATCCGTAAGTGCGGCAGAACGACTCGGGGGCCGTGCGTCTCTTCGTAGCGATCGATGTCGGTCCCCGCGACGCGACCTCCGAGGCGCCCCGCCATCTGACGCTACGGTTCCTGGGAGAAGTCGATCCTTCGCGGGTCCCGGACCTCGTCGAGCCGCTCGAGCGCGTGGCGCGAGAGACCCCTCCGTTCGACCTCGTGCTCGAAGGTGTGGGGGCGTTCCCGAACGCACGCAACCCCCGCGTCGTCTGGATCGGCGCCACCGAAGGACGCGAGGAAGCGCGCGCGTTGGCCCGACGCGTCGACGCGACGCTGGACGGACCGTCGGCTCCCCTCCCGCGCGAGGAGTTCGTCCCCCACGTGACGCTCTTCCGAGTCCGCTCGCCGGCCCAGCGAAGACGGGCGGAGGCCCTGCTCGACGGCTCGGAGCGTCCCCCGCCCCCCCAGCGAATCCGCGTCACCGAACTCCACCTGAAGGAGAGCACGCTCGCGCCGGCCGGTGCCGTTCACCGGAACGTCGGGTCCTGGCGCCTGGCGGCGCCGTCGGCGGACGCGGCGACACAACCCCCTTGAAGGCCCGGAGGCTCGCGACGACCGTGCCGAGGGCCGTCGTCTCCGATGCGAAGGTCGATGCGCTCTTTCAATCCCTGCCGGAATCGTACCGGCCCATCGCGGACGCCCTTCGGAGAACGATCCGCCACACGGCACCCGGTCTCCGCGAGACCGTGAAGTGGAACAACACGTTCTGGGTCGGCTCGCGCGATGTCCTCTGTCTGATGTGCTACCCCGATCACGTGAACCTCGGCTTCCTTCGGGGCGCCGAGCTCGCCGAGCGCTTCCCGCGGATCGAGGGAACCGGGAAGTCGATGCGCCACGTGAAGGTCGCGAATCCTCGGGACGCGGGATCCGCGGACGTCGTGAAGATGGTCCGCGCAGCGGTCGAGCTCGACCGGAAGGATCGCTAGTCGGATTCAGGGCGCCCGGGGCCCGTGCATCCACGGGACGTAGGAGACCCCGACCACGAGCCCGTCCTTCGTCTGGAAACGCGCCACGGTCTGTCCCCAGGGGTCGGTCCGAGGGCCATGCAGAAGGTGGTAGCCCTTCGACGCGAGTTCCGCGGCCGCCTCCTGCACGGCCGCGGGGCTCTCCATCTCGAGCTCGACGAACATCTGGGGCACCGGTCGCCCGCTCGGCCAGGTCTCCTGGCCGAAGCACGCCTTCGCGGCCTCGGCGAGCGGCCAAACGCCGAAGTACTTGCTCCCGTCGAGCTTGTCGGTCGCGAGGAAGTTCGCTCCCGGGCCCTGCTCCAGCGGGAGGCCGAGGGCGTCGACGAAGAGCGCGCGCCCTTCCGCGAGAGTGCTCGCGATCACGCCGACCGCTCCGACGAAGAGGGGTTTCATGGGGGAGCTCCGGGCCCGCACCGGCCCGCGCGTACAAGAGCACGCCCGCGTCTAACCCGCGGACGCGGCCGCCCGGGCCGCGACGAGCTTCCGCCAGAGGTAGAGCGTCGCGTAGCTCCCCCACCCGGCGTAGTGCCGCTCGCCCCAGGCG
>JASHUS010000035.1 GCA_030039865.1 Thermoplasmata archaeon | reverse complement strand
GTCGCTCCCGCGCATCGTTAAATCGCGACGAGGGCTCGACGCCGCCGATGGCAGCGAAGCGCACGGCCGAGGCGGTCTGGGAGCACGATCTACTGCATGGGAGCGGCACGGTGAAGGGCACGAGCGGGGCCCTCCCCTCGATGGGCGTCTCGTGGTCGTCCCGGACCGAGGCACCGGCGGGCAAGACCAGCCCCGAGGAGTTGCTCGCGGCCGCGCATGCGGCGTGCTATTCGATGGCCCTGTCCGCGGGACTCGGTCGGCTGCAGAAGCCCCCCGAGCGCCTCGACGTCCGCGCGACCGCGACGTTCGACAAGGTCGGCGACGGCTGGAAGGTCACGACGATGGAGCTCGCCGTGGTCGGGAAGGTTCCCGGGATCTCGGCGGCCGACTTCGCCACGGCGGCGCAGGCGGCCGCCCAGGGCTGCCCGGTCTCGGGCGCTCTCAAGGGCAACGTCACGGTCACGGTCGACGCGAAGCTCGCCTAGGACTCGCCGGCGCGGGACGGACCCGGCGCTCAGCCGCCGAAATCGGACAGGTGGCGCTGGCCCGGCCCCCGTCCTTCGGCGCGGGGAGGTTCGGGCGCGCTCGTGCGGCCGGTGTCGTCGCTCGACTCCTCCGGTGCGAGCAGCGAGGCGACCTCCCGATTCCCGGGTTCCACGCCCAGAAGGTATCCGACTTCCTCGGCCGTGAGAGCGAGCTCGCGCACGATCGAGCCGGCGGTCCGGCGAAGTTCCGCCGGTTCGCGGCGCCGGCTCGCGATCAGGAGCGACTCGAGGAAAGGGATCACCGACTCCCGGGCCTTGCGCCGCGACAGGTGGAACCGAACGCCGGCCTTCGCGGCGATCCCGTCGCGCAGCGCGCGCTGACCGCGCGACCGGCCCATCTCGCCGAGGAACCGCGGGAAGGCGATGTCGTGGGCGGCCGGTCCCGGCCGATCTCGGAGCGCGAGCGACACCCCGCCCGTCATCACCTCCGACGCGTAGCTCCAGAGCGACCAGACGCGGGCGCGTCGGGCCCGGTCGAGGAATCGCGCCGCGACCGCGAGGGCCCCGAAGCCCTGGTCGCGCCGTATCGCGTCGGGCGCGAAGTGGGGCAGGTTCTCCTCGATCCAGGGAAGCAGATCGTCCGGCGGCGCGTCGATGCGCTCCTGCACCTCCACCGACCGGTAGAATCGCGGCACGCTGAGGACCTCGCCGGCGAGCTCCGCGAGATCCGCGGACGGGTCGCGGGCGCCGAGCACGGCGAGCTGGACCTCCTCGGGCGGGAGCGCCGCGATCACGTCGAGATCGTTGAGCGCGGCCCGCAGGTCGCCCCGCGCCCGTCGGGTGATCGCGTCGAACGCGCCGGGGACGACCCGGAGGCCCTCGTCGCGAACGACCTCCACGAGCCGAGCGCGGAGCTCGGCGTCGCGGATCGGGTAGAAGCGGACCCGCCGTACGCCGGTCCGGAAGACCGGCGAGTACCGGGTCAGGACGCTCTCGTCGTTCACCGTCAGCACGAGGGGCTGGCGGGTGGCGCGGACGAGCCGGGAGATGGCGCCCATCCCGCCGCGGTCGGACAGGTCCGGCGCCCTGCCGGCGTTGCGCCACTCCTCGATGTCCCGCCGGGCCGGCGGCAGTCGCGCCCACGCGCCCGTCCCGGGGGATCGCGGCACGGCGTCCCAGTCCTCGAACGGCGTCGGCTTGGAGCCGGGCTTCAGTCCGTACGCGTTGTTGAGCGATTCGACCGTCGAGTAGCGGCCGCGGAGGAAGTCGCGGAGGCTGAACGATTCCGGCTTCGGGCGGGGGGTTTCGGTGAGCCGTCCCGTGAGCGAGTCGGCCTCATCGAGCAGGATCAGCGCGTGCGGGGGCCTTTTCCCCCGCCCCGCGTCGGCGAGCGTGTGGGTGATCGACGCCCGGCCCGCGATCTGCTCGACGGCGGTCTCGTTCCGCGCGTCGGACGCGTTCATCTCCACGAGCGTCCACCCGAGCTCTTCCGCAAGCGCGAGCGCCGCGCTCGTCTTGCCCGTCCCAGCAGGGCCGGCGAGGACCGCCGCGCGCTGCGCGGGCGGTCGATCCGATGCCCAGCTCTCGGCCCACGCGCGGAGCTCGGCCCGTGCACGAGGATTTCCCACGATCTGATCGAGCCGGTGCGGCCGGAGTCGATCCGCGAGCGGAAGTCGCGGCCGGACCGCGCTCGGCATCGCGTGCCGAGGACGGCAGGCCCTTATGACCTCCGGGGTTGGGCGGACTGGAACGAGGACCGGTGGCGTTCCGCCCCGGGGAACGGCCGCCGAGTCGCGTGGGAGCGACGCGTGAGGGGGGGCGCATGAAGAGGTCCGCGGGCGTCCCTCGGCGGGCCCTGTTCGGCACACCGTTGGACACCTCGGTGCTGGCGATCCGGATCGACCCCGCACCCTCCGCCGCTCCCGAAGAGGACCGACGCATGGCCGAGGACGTGCGCCGTGGGTGGGAGGCCGGGATCACGACCTTCGATCTCGCCCACGTGCCGTTGTTCGCTCGAGCGGCATCGATCCTGCTGACCGCCGTCCCCGAGCCGGACCCGCGGCTCCGCGTGCTGGTCGCCCCGCCCGGGGACCGTCCCTCGGCCGCCGGAGTCGGTGCGCCGAAGCCGGGTCCCGGCTCGGAAGGCTCGGCACCGGGTGACGTACTGCGGGCCCTCGGCCGAGTCGGTTCCCTTCTCGCCGAGATCGATTTCGAGCTGGCCGCGCCCGTCACGGCCGAGGAACGATCGCGACCGCTCGGCTCGGATGCTCCCGACGCATGGCCCGTGGTCCGTTGGCCTTCCCGACGTGCCGGGGAGGCCCCGCACGTCGATCCGTCCGACCCGGTTTCCGCCGACTTCTCGCTGCTCGAG
>JASHUS010000034.1 GCA_030039865.1 Thermoplasmata archaeon | reverse complement strand
GTCATCCGTTCCCCACCGATGCGTCCACGGCCGGGGCGTTCATGGTCTGGCAGCGGCAGAACCCCCCGCTGCCCTCGTGGCCCAGTCAGTGGGGTCGGGGGATGCCGGGCTGGCACCTCGAGTGCTATGCGATGGCCGACCGGTACCTGGGCGTGCCGGTCGATCTCCACGGGGGCGGCCTCGACCTCATCTTCCCGCACCACTACGCGGAGAACGAGATCGCGCTCGCGCTCGACCACAAACCGTACTCCCGGGTCTTCCTGCACACGGCGTTCGTTCTCCAGGACGGCGCCAAGATGTCGAAGTCGGTCGGGAACCTCGTCCTGATCCGGGAGGCGCTCACCGAAGGCGGGCCCGGCGGACTCCGATGGTACCTCCTGCGGCTCCCCTACTCCGAGCGGCTCCCGTGGGACGAATCGGACTACGTCCACGCGATCGAGGAGCACCGCCGGGTCACGCGCACGATCGGCGATTGGCTCGCGGGCGGCCGCGGAGGGCGCATCGGGGCGGCGGAGGCGCGCACCCTGGCGGCCGAGGTCCGGGCCGACCTCGCGACGAACCTGGGCACGGACCGCGCCATCGAGCGGATCCGGCGGTTCGCCCGGCGACTCGAAGCCGACCCGACCGGGCAGGTCGCGCGCGGGGAGCGGACCGCGACGCGGGCCGCACTCGTCTCGATCGAGCGACGGCTCGGGATCCCTCTCGGCTAGGCCCGGTCGCGCTCGACGATCACGCTGAGCCCGTTCCCGCCGCCCATGCAGAGCGTGGCGAGGCCCCGGTGGCCACCCGAGCGTTCGAGCTCATGCACGAGGGTCACGACGATCCGGGCCCCGCTCGAGCCGATCGGGTGCCCGAGCGCGATCGCACCTCCGTGCACGTTGAATCGGTCGTCCGGGAAGTCGAACGCGCGCTGGACGGCGATCGAAGCGGTCGCGTACGCTTCGTTGTGCTCGACCCGGTCGAAGTCGTTCGGGGAGAGCCCGACCCGGGCGAGGTGCGCCCGGACGGTCGGGATCGGAGCCTCCATCACGTCCCGCGGGTGCACGCCGCCTTCGCCCGCGGAGTGGATCCAGGCGATCGGACGCGCGCCGGTGCGCTCGACCTCGCGGGCGCTCGCGAGCACGAGCGCCGCGGCGCCGTCGGAGAGCTTCGAGGAATTGCCGGCGGTGAGGATGCCGCCGGGAACGAACGCGCTCGGCAACTTCGCGAGCTTCTCGAGCGTCGTGTCCGGGCGGGGGCCCTCGTCGCGGGCGAGCCCCTTCGGCACGTCCGTGCTCTCGGGAACCGGTACGATCTCGCGATCGAACGTCCCGTCCGCGCTCGCCCGGGAGGCCCGCAGGTGGCTGCGCAGACCGAAGGCGTCCGCCTCGCCACGGGAGATCCCGAGCTTCCTCGCGATCCGCTCGCCGGTGAGACCCATGAGCTCGTGCTCGTCGTAGGCGTCGATGAGCGCGTCGCGCTGCATCGCGTCGTCGAGCGTGTGGGGACCGGGTGGGGTCCCCCATCGCAGGCTCGACGGGAGGAGGAACGGCGCGCGGGACATGCTCTCCATGCCGCCCACGAGGACCCGGTCGAAATCGCCGGCCCGGATCGCCTGCGCGCCCCAAAGGAGCGCCTTGAGCCCGGAGCCGCAGACCATGTTCACGGTCGCCGCGCCGACCGAATCCGGGACCCCGACGCCGCGCAGGACCTGGCGCGCGGGATTCTGACCGACCCCGGCTTGGATGCCGTGGCCAAAGAGAACCTCCTGCACCTCGGCCGGGGCGACGCCGGCGCGATCGAGCGCGGCGCGGGCCGCCAGCACACCGAGCGCGGGCGCGGGCACCGATCGCAGCGAGCCGCCGTACCGACCGATCGGCGTGCGCGCCGCGGAGAGGATGGCGACGCGGGTCTCCGGAGTAGGCGTCACGACCGCTCCGAGGGTCCGGGCCCGGGCGCGCCGGGACGTTCAGTCCTCTTCGACGCGCGGTGCGAGGAGGTAGCGTCCCTCGCCGCGGCCCGCTCCCATCGCGAACTCGATCTTGAGCGGGTACTCGTTGCCGACGAAGAGCGTAGCGTCCTCCGAAGCGATCGACTTCACCATCGCGGAGAAGAAATCGAGCGGGTACATGCTCTTGACGGGCTCCTTCACGTCGAGGCGCGTCAAGCTCTCCTTCGGCAGGCGAAGATCGAGGCGGTCGGTGTCGCCCTCGGAGTGCATCGTGAACGCCTCCGGTTCGAGCGAGAGGGTGACGTGGTCGGTGAAGCTCTCGCTGCCCCGGATCCCCTGGCGCATCTCTTCCGTCTTCACCGTGACGCTCGCCGGGGGGTTCACGTTCGGGACCTTCGGGTCGGTGATGCCCGCGGGATCGACCACCGCCATCTGGCGGGTCAGCCGTCCGACGTTTGCGACGAGGCGCTTGCCGTCGAACTGCAGCTCGAGGACGTCACCGGGCTTCGAGAGCCGGAGGACCTCCTTCAGCTTCTCCACATCGACCCCGATCTCGGTGGGCTCCCCGGTGAACTCCTCGAAGATGCCCTTCTGCAGCTTGAGCACGAGCATCGCCACGTGCGACGGGTCGACCGCCTTCGCCTCGAGCCCGTCCTTCGAGATCGACAGCTTCACCTCGCTCACCAGGGTGGAGACGACCTCGACGAGCTCGCGGAGGTTCTCCATCTTGATGCGGAGCTTGAACATCGAACCCTCGGCGCGCGACACTCCGGATGGCTGTTAAAAGCATTGCGCGAGCGCACGGTGGTGGGAAGCGGTTTCTCCGCCGGACATCTCGTCGCGCGGATGACGGAACTCGCGTACCTGCCCGATATGCCGAGCGCGTACGTGCGGACCTTCCGGGCCCGCGTCGAGTCGCGGCCCCCCGGGGCGGTCGTGCTCGACCGCACGTACTTCTACCCGGCCGGCGGCGGTCAGCCCGGGGACCGGGGCACGTTGCGGCTGGCGGACGGGACCGAGGTCCGGGTGGTCGACGTCGCGAAGTCGGGCCCCGCGGTCCTGCACCGGGTGAAGTCCGCGGCGGCGCCGCATCTCGACATCGGCTCGGACGTCGAAGGGACGATCGATTGGGACCGGCGACATCGGCACATGCGGCTCCACACGACCCAGCACTTCCTCAGCGCCCGGATCTTCTCCGAGACGGGGCTCCGTACGCGTAAGGCCATCCTCGGCGGGGACCGCGCGACGATCGACCTCGAGGGACCGCTCGCTGAGGACCGGCTCCCGGGCCTCGAGGAGGCGCTCCGCAACGCGGTCGGGACCCCGCGAGCCGTGACGATCCGTTTCATCCCCCGGGGCGAATGGGACCGCGACCCCCTCTCGGCGCGCTCGGGACTGGTCCCGCTCCCGCCGCAGGTCGACCCCGTGCGGGTGATCGACATCGAGGGGTGGGACGTCTGCCCCTGCGGGGGGACCCACCTTCGGTCGACCTCCGAGATCGGGCGGATCGTCCTCGAGCCGCTCCGCGCGCTCCCCGACGGCGCGAGCGAGCTCGGGTTCACGCTCGCGGCGGACGGGCCGACCACTCCGGTCGCGTGATCCCGTAAGCGTAGACGTCGTGCCAGCGCCCGTGGTGAAAGAGCGCGGAGCGGAGCGTCCCGTCCACGTGGAACCCCAGTCCCGCGATGAGGTGGTTCGAGGCGGCGTTCTCGACGTCGACCGTGGCTCCGACGCGCTCGATCGATCGGGTCGCGAAGAGGTAGTCGACGAGCAGGCGGACCGCCTCTCGACCGTAGCCTCGCCCCCGTCGCTCCCGGTCGCCCAGCAGGTACCAGACCTCGAGGTACTCGAGCACGGGATGCGGGACGTAGTGCCCGACCGCCCCGACGAGGACGCCCGAGCTCTTCTCCTCGATGCCGAAGCGGGGCGCGAGCGAGGCCGGGTCGTCGGCCGCGACCTCCATCGAGCGGACGAACTCGTCGAACGTATCGGGAGCGTACCGGTCGAACGGGGCGACGAGCTCCGGATCCTGGTACCACGCGTGGACGGTCGGATAGTCGCGGGACGCGAGCGGCCGCAGGCGAATCGACTCGCCCTCGAGCGCCGTCATCCGAGGTTCACGAGTTGTGCGACGACCGCCGGTATCCACCACCGGACGCCCCGTCCAGGACGGTCGCGCTCCCGTCGCCGCCCGAATCGTCGTCCGGCAAGCCGAGATCCGCGCGCTGGTACTCGAGGGCCTTGCGGTGACCGCTCGGCGTGAGCGAGTAGACGTGCTTCGGCTCGGAGTAGCCGACCACGTACTGCGTCCGCAAGTAGATCATCCGCCCCATCTCGAGGGTGCGGAGGGCGAGCTTGAGTTCGGAGGGATCCTCGGCCGAGAACTTGCGCGTGATCCCGAACTCGGTCGTCCACTGCGACGCCTCGAAGCGGATCTGCTGGCCCCGGTGCTCGAGGAGGTGAAGCAAGAGCAGGCGCTCGAGGCGCTCGGTCTCCTCCCGGGCCGTCGCGCGGACCGGTTCACGATCAGGAGATCGTGGTGATTTCGTAGTTGACATCCAGACCCTTGAGCTTCTCGTGCATCTCGGCCATCAGCTTGAGGACGTCCTCGATCGCGGCCTTGTCCTTCCACCGATAGACGAAGTCGTGCATCCCCATCGACTCCTCGAATCCGAGCGTCCGCATCGTCTCGAGAACCTTCAGGGGGTTGGCGCCCTCCGAGTGAAAGGTCATCCGGACGTACGTGCGCATGACCCCCCCTCACCGGAGATTGTCCAGTGCAACGAGTTTAGGTGACCCTTCGTTTATATATGCTTCCCCGCCCGAAGGGAATCCCGTGCGCGCCGAAGGCCGGAACGGGCCGGTCGTCGTCACCGGCGGCGCGGGTGCCATCGGATCCGTCCTCGCGGCGGCCCTCCTCGCGCGCGGCGCGACGGTGCGCATCATCGACAATCTTTCGACCGGGCGCCGGGAGCACCTGCCGGCCGCGCCGTCCGATCGCCTCTCGCTGACGGTGGCCGACCTGAACGCGCCCGCGGAGTACGCCGACGCGTTCTCGGGGGCGAGCGAGGTCTGGCATCTCGCGGCCAACGGTGACATCCGCAAGGGCACGCTCGATACTCGGGTCGACCTCGAGCAGGGGACCCTTGCGACGTACCAGGTCCTCGAGGCCGCTCGCCGCCACGACACGCCCCGCATCTTCTTTTCGTCCTCGAGCGTGGTCTACGGCTGGCCGCGGACGTTCCCCACGCCCGAGGAGTACGGCCCGCTCGAGCCGCAGTCGCTCTACGCGGCCGCGAAGCTCTCCTCCGAGGCGCTCTGCTGCGCGTACGCGCATCTCTACGGGATCCGAGCGTATCTGTTCCGGTTCGCGAACATCATCGGCCCCCACATGACGCACGGGATCCTCTACGACTTCTTCGAGAAGCTCCGCCGGGACCCGGCTCGGCTCGAGGTCCTCGGTGACGGGCGTCAATCGAAGAGCTACCTCCGCACCGAGGACTGCGTCGACGGGATGCTGCTCGTGGGCGACAAGGCGTCCCAGCCGGTGAACATCTACAACCTCGGTTGCCGGGACCGGATCTCCGCCGGGGAGATCGCCGAGCGGGTGGTCGCGGCGCACGGTGGGCACGCCCGGATCGAGTTCACCGGGGGCGCGCGCGGCTGGAGCGGCGACGTCCCGGAACAACTGCTCGCGATCGACAAGGCCGAGGCCCTCGGATGGCGCCCACGCTACACGAGCGCCGAGGCGATCACGCGAACGATCGGCGAGATCGCGAAGGAGCGCGGGCTCCCCGCCTAGGTCGCCGGCGCCGCGGCCGCCCGATAGACCTCGCGGTGCCGTTCCGCGATCGTCGACCAGCCGAAACGCTCGATCGCCTCCGCGCGGGCGGCTTCGCCCATGGACCGGCGCGCGGTATCATCGCCGACGAGGGCAAGGACTCGATCCCGCATCGCCTCGGCGTAGGGCTCGGGGTCGTCGTCGTTGACGCGCCAGCCCGTGCGACCCGTCTCGACGACGCCGTCGACGCCCGTACCGCCGATCACCGGCAGGCCCGCGGCGAGTCCCTCGAGCACGGCGGCCGAAAGGATCTCGACGAGACTCGGATGCAGCAGGAAGTCGCTCTCCGCGAAGAGGGTCCGCATCTCCTCGTCCGGCACCTCGCCGAGGAGCCGCACGTGGTCGCCCTCGCGCCGGACCACCTCGGCGTACTCCTCGGAGGCGATCGGACCCGCGATCGACAGCGTCGCGCCCGTTCCGCGGACGGCGCGTGCCGCGAGATGCCAGCGCTTGAACGGGGCCACGACGCCGACCCCGAGACCGCGACGTCCCGTGCGTCGGTCCCAGGCTGGCGCGTAGACCGACGCGTCCACCCCGAACGGGACCACGGCGACCGGCGGCAGCGGAGGGCGGACGACGGCGCGCATCGTGGCGGCGAGCGGCTCGGTCAGCGCGATCACCGCGCGGGCCCGCTTGACCGCCCGGCGCTCGAGCCAGTATCCCCAACGGTGCGTCGGCCCCGCGCGGTAGTACCAGTGCCGTGAATGGGAGGTGTACACGAACGGTCGGCCCGCGAGTGCGAGCCGGTTCGCGACGACCGGGGTGTTCGCGTGGATCACATCGAACGATTCGCCCTGCAGCAGTCTCGGCACCGCGAGGGCGAACGGGATCTCGTCGCGGGTGCGGCCTCGTCGGACCTGATTGAGGATGGTGACGTCGTCGCCGCCGGCCCGGAGCGCGGTCGCGAGGTCGGCGATGATCCGCTCGACCGCGCCGTACCCGGTCGGGGGGATCGGGTGGACGCCCCCGCCCACGAGGACGACTCGCACGGTACGTCGACCCGTCAGCACATAAAGGGCTTGACGCCGTAGACCGGCTCGTCGGATCCGGTCCGACGGGTGCGTCGTTCCCGTGGGCAGCGTTTGCGTCGAAATCGCCGTGCTCGACGACCCGCGACTCTTAGTCGCGCTCGCATCACTCGATGCCCAGACGCGCCGGCCCGATCGGGTCCTGATTGCCGGATCGCCGAGGAGCCCGGACGCGCTCTTCGCGGAGGCGGTTCGCCGTTTTCCTCGCCTCCCTATCGACGTCGTGAGATTTCCGGGACGCGCGGTGAACGCCCGCGAGGGCTCGCTCGCTGGCATCGCTGAGGACACCACGGCGTTCCTCGACTCGGACGAGTCCGCGCCGCCCGCGTGGCTCGGCGATCTGGTCGCGCCGATCGAGGCTGGCCGGGCGGACTTCACCGGCGGTCCGACCCGACCCAGCCGTCCGCCCCGGGGCTCGATCGAGCAGTACGTCGACCTGCTCGAGCAGTCGATCTACGACGACCTCGTCGGCCGGAGCGTGAGCTACCTCCCGCTGCAGAACACGGCTTGGCGCACGGTCGCACTCCGCCGGTTGCACTTCGACCCCACGATCCCCGGCGCGGAGGACTACGATCTCGAGATCCGGGCCGTGCACGGGGGCTATCGGGGGGAGTTCGTCCGGGACGCGTGGGTCTACCACGACAAGAGCGACGAGACCGACCTCTTCCAATGGATGTCCCGCCGGTATCGGCTCTACCATGTCCCCATGGCGATGGCCCTGATCAAGAACGGCGAGCTGACCGACCGTCTCGCCGAGCGACGGCGCCCCGTGCGACACCCGCTCCGCTACCTCGATGCGGTGATGAAGCCGCCCGCGCTGGTCGAGGCGATCGTTCGCACGGGACGTCACCGGTCCCGTACGGCGGGCTAGCGACGGGCTCGTCCCGCCCCGCCGGAGGGAGCCCGGGACGCGGGCGCAACTCACGCACCGGAAAGCGTTATCCTCACGCCGGTGTCGGCGGACCGATGACTCCCGAAAGCCACCCGGCCCACGGCCCCGCCGGCGCCACCCAGGCCGGGGACCTCGTCCGCGTCGAGTACGACCTGTGGTCGGAGATCGCGGGCAAGACCGAGCTCCTCGACACGACGCACGAGGAGGTCGCCCAGGGCGCGAACGTCCACGTGCACGAGGGCCACGTCTGGGGACCGAAGCCCCACCAGATCGGCGGGGACTTCTTTCCCACGGGCATCGAGAACTCGCTCGTCGGCGTCGCGATCGGCGAGGAGATCACGCGAGAGTACACACCCGCGGAAGCGTACGGGGACCGCGATCCGAAGTTGATCCAGCTCTTCACGATGCACGAGGTCGAGCGGCTCCCCGAGATGCGTCGCGAAGGCGCCCACCTCGATATCGGCACGGTGCTCACGATCGAGGGGCGGCGCGGTCGCGTCGTCTCGCTCACGGCGGCCCGGGTCCGCGTCGACTTCAACCCCACGTTCGCCGGGCGTCGCGTCAAGGGTACGTTCAAGATCCTCGAGAGGATCTCCGACCCCGTCGAGCAGGTCCGCGCGATCCTCGAACTCCAGTACGGTCGCTCGGGAGAGTTCCACATCGAGCACCGGGAGAAGGCGTTCACGATCAAGGTGCCCGAGCGCTCGAAGTTCGACATCGCCTGGATGGCGGCGAAGCCGCGGGTCATCGACCGGATCCGTTCGCAGCTCCATCCCGAGGCGATCCGGTTCGTCGAGGAGTACGTCACGCCGACGCCCGAGAAGAAGACCGAGAGCGCGCCGGCCAACGCCGCCGAGTCCGCGCCGCCCGAGGCCGCTTCGCCGCGCACGGCGGAGTCGGCTCCCAAGCCCGCCCGCAAGGCCACGAAAGCAACTCCGAAATCCGACTGACCGGGGTCCGGACCTCGGTTACTTGAACCGGGTCCGGTACTCCGACGCGTGGCGACGCACGCGGAGTCCCCGCCGGTGCCCCTTCGATTCCTGATCGTCGTCTTTGCCGTCGCGATCCTGGTCGGCGCCGTGGTCGCCTACCTCGGCTTCATCGGCGCGCTCGGCGGACCGATCCCCTAGGCGCGGGAGGGTGGTGCGAACACCGCACCCATAAACGTCGCACCGGTCGGGCTTCCATGTCGGTGGAACGTATGTCGAACGACGACGCGAAAGGGGCCTACACCGGCTGGCTGGTCGGGGGACTCCTGATCCTCGCGGTCCTGGTCGTCGGCGCCGCGTTCTGGTTCAGCTACCACCCGTAGTCCCGCGCGTGGCCCCGGGCGCCGTCCGGGCCTCGGGCCAGCGATACAGGTAGACGAGGAGATCGGAATCGGAACGGACCGGCGTCCAGCCCGGGATCGGGTGATAGTAGCTGACGACGCGAACCCCCGGGGCCAACTCGGACTCGAACTTCTCGCGCAGCCGCGCCATCGCGCCGGGCCACAGGAAGGCGGTCACCACGGTCGCCTCGCGAAAGTCGAGGTCGAAGAGATTCCCCCAGCGGATCGTGATCCGATCGCCGGCCGGGCCGAACCGACGTCGCAATCGGAGGATGAGCACCCGAATCGGTTCGACCTCGGCCCCGACGACCTTCGCCCGATAGACCCGGGCGGCGCGGAAGACGATGGCACCCGTCCCGGCCCCGAGATCGAAGACGACGTCGCGCGGCCCCACTTCGGCGTACCGGAGCATCGCCTCGGCGACGATCTTCGGTGTGGGCTGGTAGCCCGCGCCGAAGGCGAACGTCGCGAAGATGAAGTACGCGGCGACGACCGCGCTCACGAGCAGACCGATGGCCACGAAGGCGAGCGCCGTGAACATCGCCCTACGCGCCGCGGCGGGAGAGAGGCTCGAGACGTTCGGCGGCCGTGCGCGGATCGATCTTCCGCGCGAGCACCTCGTCGAGCAGACGACGGAGCGCCGGGTCCCGTTCGAGTCGCACGGTCAGGTCCCGTCCGACGCGGTCGCGGACGAGCCCGACGATCTCGATCGCGAGACGGTGGCGCTCCCCGTCCTGCCGCGACTTCGAGCTGTCGAGGTACGCCTCGTGGGCCTCGATCGCGGACCACAGGTCGGCGATCCCGCTCGGCGCAGTCGTCGAGGTGGTGACGATCCGGGGCTTCCAGCCCGCGTCCCGGGGACCGCTCGCGACCAGCTCCGAGAGATCCCGACGCGCGAGGTCCGCGCCGGGGAGGTCCGACTTGTTCACGCAGAAGACGTCGGCGATCTCGAACAGCCCCGCCTTCAGGGTCTGGACCTCGTCGCCGAGGTGGGGCACGAGCACGATGACGCGGGTCGTGGCGATCTCGCGGATCGCGACGTCCACCTGGCCGCTGCCGACGGTCTCGACGAGGACGACATCGAACCCCGCGGCGTCGAGGAGCCGGGCCGCCTCCCGCGTCGCCGCCGCCACGCCGCCCGCCGCGCCCCGGCTCGCCATGGAGCGGAAGTAGACGCCCGCGTCGTCCGCCCGGGACTCGAAGCGAATGCGATCGCCGAGGACCGAGCCACCGGAGAACGGGCTCGACGGATCGACGGCGACGATCGCGACCGACCGACCGATCGAGCGCAGCTGGTGGACGAGCTGGTTGATGACGCTCGACTTGCCGACCCCGAGCGGGCCCGCGAACCCGATCACCGGGACGCCCCGGGTCCGGGGGAAGAGGGCGCGGAGGATCGGGCCGGCGGACGGGTCCCCGTCCTCGATCGCAGAGATCGCGCGGGCGAGGGCCCGGCGGTCGCCGCGGAGGATCGCGCCGGCGGCCGGCGGGAGGCGGGGCGAACCGGTCATGCCGCGGATCGAGCCAGTGCGTTCGCGGTCGTGACGATCTCCTCGAGCGAGGCACCGGGACCGAAGATGGCCCGGACCCCGGCCGCCCGCAACCGACGGGCGTCCTCGTCGGGGATGATCCCGCCCGCGAAGACCGGGATGGTACCGGCGTGGTTCTTCTTCAGGAGCGCGAGGACCCGGGGGATCAGCGCCATGTGGGCGCCCGAGAGGATCGAGAGGCCGATGAGGTCGACGTCCTCCTCGAGAGCGGCCCGAACGATCTCTTCGGGGGTCTGCCGGAGGCCGGCGTAGATGACCTCCATACCCGCGTCGCGCAGCGCCCGGGCGACGACCTTCGCGCCCCGGTCGTGTCCGTCGAGACCCGGCTTAGCGATGAGGACGCGGATCGGGACGGGCTTCGCCGGCGCCTTCGCCTTCGTCACCGGGCGAAATACGGGAACGGCGGAGAAAAGCCTTTGCGCGGACCACTTCAGACGAGCGCGATCAGGTCGAAGACGAGGTTGCCGGCCAGGAGCGCGGCGACCGTCCCGGCCGCCAGGAGCACGAGGTACGGGATCTGGGGCGTCACCCAGACCCGCTCCACCCCCTGCGCGGTGAGCTCGCGCGCGATCCGGATCCGCCGCTGCCGGTCCTGCTCGGACGTCTCGATCGTCGCCTCCTCCTCCCGACCCTCGCGCGACATCGGGTCGTGCACCCAAACGAACCGCTCGGGAAGCTCGCGGACCGGTATCGAGTAGCCGGTGAAGGTCTTCCCCGCGCGGAACTCACCGCGGGCGGCGTTCCGGACCGCGAGCGCGATCGGGACCACTGCCGAGAGGAGCGCGGCGTCCACGAGCAGGTTGATCGGGAATGGCAAGTACTCGTTGATCGGGGCGATCGCCGCGGGCGGCACGAGGAGCGGCGTCGCGAAGACCGGGAGGAGCACGCCGGCGATCATCAGCGCCTTTGCGTCCGCGCCCCCGAAGAGGAGACCCGCTTCGAAAAGCCCGCGGCTGAAGAGTACCGTCGCGAGGAGCGCGATCACGACGTAGGGAACCCCCCGGGGGCCCACCCCGAGTTCGATCGAGGCGAGCACGACCGTGGCCACGACGATCACGTAGAGACCGATGTCCACGGCGTTCTCATACGCCTCGAGCCGGGGTCCGAGGGTCCAGGCGAACATGTGCTGCAGCGTGAAGGCGGCGACGACGATCCAGAGGATCACGGGGGCGAGACCTCCGGGCGCGAGGCTGAGGGCGCCGAGCACGAGGCCGGCGAGGCCCATCACCTGCCAGAGGCGGTCGGTGACCTCCCGGGCCCTCCAATCCGCAGCCGCCGCATAGGCGAATCCCCCGACGAGGATCGCGACCTGGGCCCCCAGGACCGCCGCGGCCGCCTCGACCAATCCGGACCCGCCCCGCGCCCGGCGACAGGGCTTCACGGATTAAGCGGAGCGGTTCGAGCGGAGTGGCGGGCCTACCATCGGTCCCTGCCCGGTCGCAGGGGCCCGGCGTGGCGACGGCGACATCGGGATAGCTTCATAAACGCCGCCTCGCTGGCGCGCGGCACCCCGAACCACATGGTGGAATACAAGCTCGTCATCGCCGAGAAGTCCACGTCCGTGGCCCGCTCCGTCGGCGATCCGCAGGCGGCCGGCTTCCTCGGCAAGCGTATCGGCGAGTCGATCGGCGGGGAGCTGATCGGCGCGACCGGCTACACGTTCCGTATCACCGGGGGCACCGACAAGAGCGGATTCCCGCTCCGTCCCGACGTGCCGGGCGCACGGCAGACGCGCCTTTACGTCGGGGAGGGCTTCGGATTCCACGCGCCCCGCGCCGGTATGCGCAAGCGCCGAACGTTCCGCGGAAACACGATCAGCGAGGACACCGTGCAGATCAACCTGGTCGTGGAACAGAAGGGCCCCAAGCCCCTCGCGGAGCTCTTCGGCGCCTCATGAAGGTCCCCCGACAGCCCGAGGTCAACATCGGCCTCGTCGGACACGTCGATCACGGAAAGACCACCCTCACGCAGGCGCTCACCGGCGAGTGGACCGATCGCCACTCCGAGGAGCTGAAGCGCGGGATCTCGATCAAGCTGGGCTACGCCGACGCGGCGTTCTACAAGTGCCCGAACTGCCCGGAGCCCTCCGGCTTTTCGGTGACGCCGGTCTGCCCGACGTGCGGGGGCGAGGCGAAGTTCCTGCGGGCGGTCTCGTTCGTCGACGCCCCGGGCCACGAGACCCTGATGGAGACGATGCTCTCGGGCGCCGCGATCATGGACGGGGCCCTCCTGCTCGTCGCCGCGAACGAGCACGTCCCGCAGCCCCAGACCCGCGAGCACCTCTACGCTCTCGACATCATCGGAGTCCGCAAGGTCGTGGTCGTCCAGAACAAGATCGATCTGATCTCGCCCGAGGCCGCGGCCGAGAACTACGCGGAGATCGTCGAGTTCCTCAAGGGCTCGCCGATCTCGGGAGCGCCGGTGATACCGGTCAGCGCCAATCACAAGGTCGGGATCGACGCGCTGATCCAGGCGATCGAGACGACGATCCCCACGCCGCCGCGCGACGAGACGAAGCCGCCGCTGATGTACGTCGCGCGCTCGTTCGATGTCAATCGACCCGGGACCCGGCCCGGCGAGCTGCGCGGGGGCGTCCTCGGCGGTTCGCTCCTCCAGGGGAAGATCACGCTCGGCGAAGAGATCGAGATCCGCCCCGGTCGGACCGGGGAGGGCACCGCTCCGACCGAGTCGCTGACGACCGAGGTCACGTCGATCGTTTCGGGCGGACAGGAGTGGGACGAGTTGCATCCCGGCGGACTGGCGGCGATCGGCACGGGCCTCGACCCGGCGCTGGCGAAGGGTGACGGCCTGACGGGTCGACTCATCGGAACCGCCGGCACCCTGCCGCCGGTGAGCCAGCGGATCCACCTCAAGGCGACGCTGCTCGATCGCGTCCTCGGCGCGCAGCGCGAGATCAAGGTCGAGCGCATTCGCACGAGCGAGCTCCTCGCGATCACCGTCGGCACGACGGTGGCGAGCGGCAAGGTGACCAGCGCCCGCGGGGACGAGGTCGAGCTCGCACTCAACCGTCCGGTGACCGTCTTTCCCGGCAGCCGGGTCGCCATCTCGCGGCGGCTGAACGCATGGCGCCTCATCGGATTCGGCATCGTGGAAGCCGCCGGCCGATGAAGCCCGACCTTCTCGACATCCTGCGATGTCCGGTCTGCCGCGGGGAGCTCGTGCTCAATGTGCGCACGCGCGAGGGGGAGGACATCCTCGCCGGCTCGTTGCGCTGCGGCAAGTGTGCCGTCGACTATCCGATCGAGGACGGCATACCGGATCTCCTGCCGCCCGACGAGCGCGACGCCTGACGCGGCTCGCTACGCTCCGAGGTAGTAGTACGCGAAGATCGCGAAGAACATCGCGATCGCGACCAGGATCGACGGGACGAGCCAGCGGATCGCCCCGCGGCTGCGCGCCTGGATCGAGCTTCCGACCGTGACGACGGGAATCGAGAAGGCGAGCCAGTACCCGGAGAGGATCGTCTCGTAGAACGCGTACGACGTCCGGTTGCCTCGCGGGTCGTGCGCGGCCAGCACGACGACGAACGCGACCGCGAAGACGAGGAAGGAGAGGCTCACGCCGGCCGCCTCGAGGTACCCCTCGAAGCCGCGCTTGCGGTTCGGATAGTAGGCGCGGAGGACCAGCAGCATGACGACGAAGAGCCCGAGCGTGGCGAGCAGGAAGTAGAACGGAGCGCTGTCGAGCGGGAGCGGATACCGGCCCGGTCCGGGTGGGGCGAGGCTCATGCGGCCCCTAGATCGACTCGAGCGTCGCCCTCGCCGGTCCGCCGTCGCCCGCGCGCAGCCGCAGCGGAAGGCACGCGAGGCGGTATCGACCGGCCGGTACCTCCCCCAGCAGGAGGCCCTCGAGGATCAGCACCCCCGCGCCGAGAAGCGTGTGGTGGACGGGGTACCGACCCGAGGGATCCCGCTCGATCGAGAGCGAGTCGATCCCGACGAGGCGGATCGATCTCGCGCGCAGGGCCTCCGCGCCGGCCGGGGCGAGCGCCACATAGTCCGGAAAGAATTGGAGGCGTTCGCGCCATCGCTCGGAGTTCTTGGTCCGGAACAGCACCCGACTCGTGCCCGGTGGGACCTTCGCCACGTCCGCCGGCCCCACGGAGCCGACGAGCGGAGGAACTTCGACGACCTCGCACGGCCCATTCAACGCCTCAAGATCAATCTCGTCGATCGTCGCTCCTCCGGGAAGGAAGTGGACCGGCGGGTCGACGTGGGTGCCGACGTGGGAGCCGAATCGCAGCGAGGAGAGATTGTAGGCGTCGCCGCGGCTCAGGGAGTGGGCCGGCGCGCTCGAGAACGGAGGATCGCCGGGGAACGCCGGCATCCCGTCGTACAGCGGCATGGAGATGTCGAATCGCCGGGCCGGATGGACGGGCAACGGATCCCCCCGTGGCGCGAACGCCGGAAGGGGGTGATTAGGATTCGTTCGATTCTGAAGTGCTCAGCCCCCATGGCCGGAGCCGGGCATCCGTTCGAATGGAAGGGTTAAGGTCCGGTCGAATCCCGGTGTATCGATGGCCTCGGGCAAGGGCTCGCGCCGGGATCCGGACGACGACGACGATCCCGACGAGGACGAGGAGGTCGAGTCCCGGAAGTCGCGCCCCCGCAAGAAGCCGAGCCATAGCTCGAC
>JASHUS010000033.1 GCA_030039865.1 Thermoplasmata archaeon | reverse complement strand
CGCCGCGGCCTCGTCGGCCGCCGCCTGTTCCGCGGCCTCGACGATCGTGCGCGGGAGTCGCACGTCCCAATCGCCCGGTAGCGGGTCCGCCCCGAGCAGGTGACCCTCGTCGATCCCGGCGACGTACCAGTCGACGTCGTTCGATTCCACGTCGGTCTTCGGCGGGAACGCGATCGCGATCCGGGTCCGGCCGTTCGGCCCGAGCTTCGGGAGCGTCCACCACGCCCGCCCGAGCTCGGGTTCCGTCCCGTCCGGGGGGGGATCGAACCGGGCGCTCGCCATGACCTCGGGCGGGATCTCGCAGAAAACCTCGAGCACGCGCGCGCGCGGGGTGTAGTTCGTGACCTCGACCGGTAGCCGGACGCCCGTCGCGTCGGACGCGGACGACGTCTCCACGTTCACGACGTCCATGATCCGCGTGATCACCGGGGTCAGGTCCGGCACCGGCTTGCCCACGAGCCGGCTCGTCTTCTCCGCGAGCTTCGGGAGGATCCGCTGGATGATCTCGAACTTCTCGCTCGCGAAGTTGCGCCGGCTCATGCGCGAGAGGTGGGTGCGCAGGTGGCGCGCGGTCGCCTGGAGCGCTAGCGTGATCTCCCGGTCGAACTCGGGATCCTCGGCGATCGCCTCCTTGGCCTCGCTCGTGAAGGGCACCTTCGTCGACGCGATGTGCACGAGGAGGAGCGCCGGCCCGACGGGCACCCCGGATCCTCCCTTCTGATCGAGACCGTAGCGGCGCCAATCCATGTTCGCGACCGCGTTCGTGATCGCGCACGCGCCCTGCTGGAAGAGCAACGGAACGCGGTTCGCGAACCGAAGGATCTGGATCGGCTGGTCCGCGGGGAGGGAGCCGCCGTAGACGAGCCCCACCTCGACCATGAACGGGAAGCCCCCGCGGACGCGGGGCGGGCGGCTCACTGGGGGAGCGAAGAACTCCGGCCGGAACTCGCCGAGCACGTTCCGCAGACCGCGCTTGATGAGCATCGCCCCGATCGGCGAGAGCCCATCGGCGGACGGGCCGAGCAGCGGGGCCGTCCGGAGCGTCTCCAGCAGCGCGCTCTGGCCGTCGCCGATCACCGACGACGGGGTCGCGCCGGCTTTGAGCCGGGCGCGTTCGCAGACCTCCTTCGACGCCCGAACGCTGACCCCCTGGAGGTCCTTCGTCAGGAACTCGCCGAGGGTCCCCCGCTTGGTCTGTTTGAGGAGGTATCCCAGCTCGCCGAGCTCGAGGCCGTACGGATGGGGCGCCGTCTCCTGGGCGAGCGGCGGCAGCTCGGTCGTCGCCCGCTCGAACGTGACCCGGGTCCCGTCGGGCTCGACGAGGACGATCCGGGCGTGGGGGTTGACGATCGCCGTTCCCCGGAGGTACTCGAGCGGCGACTGACGGTTGCGCACGTAGCGGGCCTTGAGCACGAGCTCGATCCGCGTCCCGTGCGGCGCGTCCCACAGCTCGACGTCGTCGAGAAGGACCCGCGGCTGGTTCTTCTGCGTGTCGAGTACGAGCTCGAGGCGGTGCGCCGCCTCCTCTTCCTCGACCTTCGAGAGGACCCGCGCGGGCTGCGCGGTCGTGAGGCCCGCGTAGAGCACGGCGGCGGAGATCCCGATCCCCTGCTGACCGCGGGCCTGGCGGTTCGCGTGGAACCGCGAGCCGTAGAGGAGCCGGCCGAAGACGTTGGGGATCTCCTTGCGGAGGATCCCGGGTCCGTTGTCGGTGACCGAGACGCGGAAGCGTTCCTCGGACTCCTTCGCGATCTCGACCGTCACCTCGGGGAGGATGCGGGCCTCCTCGCACGAGTCAAGCGAGTTATCGACCGCCTCCTTCACGGTCGTGAGCAGGGCCCGCTGCAGGTTGTCGTAGCCGAGGATCTGGCGGTTCCGCTCGAAGAACTCGGCGACCGAGATCTCGCGCTGCTTCGCCGCGAGCTGCTGCGCGATCGTCGGCGGACGCGTCACCGGCAGCTCTCGGGGCGGCCGTGGTTTTTAACGGGCGCGTTCGAGTCGAACGCGGGCGGAGCGCTCAGGCCGCCGCGCGCGGGGACCGGCCCGGGCGGGCGGCCACGTCGCGGAGCACGGGCCGGAACGGCCGCCACCGGCTCGACTCCCCCGGGTCGATCTCGATCGCGGAGACCGACTCCTCCGGCGCGAGATCGATCCCCGGGACCGGAGCGGCCTCCCGGGGTTCGCCGCGGGCGTCCCACGCCCCGGTTCCCCCGCCGAAGACGATCCCATCCTCGACGCCGACGCGATTGACGTAGACGACCGGCACGGCGTTCTCGATGGCCCGCGCGGGGAGGAGGCGCTCGAACAGGCGCCGACTGGTGATCGGGGCGGCCGAGATCGCAACGAGGAGTTCGGCGCCGGCGAGCGCGAGCTCCCGCGAGACCTCGGGAAAGAAGACGTCGTAGCAGATCTCGAGCCCGATCCGGTGCCCCGCGAGCGGGAACGGCCGACTCGTGTCGGCCGGCGTGAAGTGCGTACCTTCCTCGAACGGACCGAACGTGGGGAGGTAGCGCTTCACCTGGACGAGCGTCTCGCCCGTCGGTGGCACGGCCACCGCGGCGTTGTGGATCTCGCCGTGCCGGCCCTCGGCCGCGATCGGGGCGCCGACGACGAGCGTCGTCCGGCCCTCGCGCGCGATCGCGCGCAGCCGCTCCATCGCCGGGTCGTTCGGGCGGAGGGCGAGGCGCGGGAAGCTGTCGCCGACCCGGTAACCCGAGAGGTAGAGCTCGGGCAGGACCACGAGGTCCGCCGGTGCCGCACGGACGAGCGCCTGGACCCGCGCGAGGTTGCGCTCGACGTCCCCCGGGACGGGGGCGAGCTGGGCGAGGACGATGCGCATCAGTAGAAGTAGCGTCGGACGGAGAGCAGGTAGACGAACAGCACGACGAAGATCAGGAAGAGGATCGTGATCGACCCGGTGAAGAACAGGTACGTCGTCGTCGCGAAGACGAGGACGATCGTCGTCCAGAGGGCCCAGGTCTCCTGCCGCCAGAGCGACGTCGCGATCGCGATGAGCGCGGCGCCGAGGATCATGAGGATCGTCGCGCCCCAGAGGTCGATCGACTGGAAGATCTCGAGCGACGTGGGAACGACCGAGCCTCCGGCGAGGCTGGAGAGCAGGAAGAGGAGTCCGGCGAGGACCATGAGCACCGCGAAGATCGCGATCAGGACCGCGAGGACGGCGACCCCGATCGGCAGGCGGGGGCGGGCGGGCGCGGGCTCCCAGCGCGGCGGGAGGTGGTCGAACTCGACCGGCGCACCCGTCGAGGAGTTCGAGGTGCTCATCGCTCGCCTCCGGTGCCGTCACGAAGCCGGGCGAGGGGAGATGTACCTTTCGTTGGAGGCGTGACCCCTCGTCCGGGGGGTCGGCCGGTGGCTAGAACCGTCGCTCCGCGGCGCCGTGCGCGAGGCGCTCGAGCAGCCGCCGGTACGGCCCGGGCGGGATCGGTTCCAGCGCGCGGATCGCCCGCTCGCTCCACTGCTCCGACTCGCGCGCGACGACCGTCGCCGTCTCCGTCTCGTCGGTGAGTTCCTTGAGGCGCAAGAGGTGGCGAGGGCGCTTGTGACGGAGCTGGAACAGCCGCTCGAACTCTCCCTGGTGACGGGGGTCGAGGCGCGCGTACGCTTCGAGCGACACGAGGGTCGGGTTCCCTTCGCGTAGATCGGTGAAGAGTGGCTTCCCCAGCAGATCCGGATCCCCGTAGGTATCGAGGAGGTCGTCGCGGATCTGGAACGCGATCCCGACCGATTTTCCGTAGGCGTGGAGACCGTTCACGACCGTGGCCGGCGCGCCCGCGATCTCGGCGACCGAGGCGAGCGCGGCGGCGATGATCGCCGCGGTCTTGCGCTCGACGACCCGGAAGTAGTGCTCGCGACCGGACGAGAGGTCGAAGCGCGACGCTTCTTGGAGGACCTCGCCCTCGGCGAGGTCCGCGCACGACTCGCCGCAGCGCAGGATGATCGACTTCGGGTACTCCGCGGCGAGCTCGAACGCCCGGACGAAGAGGTAGTCGCCCGAGACGATCGCGAGCGGCGTCCCGAACGCGCGAAGGACGCTCGGTTGGCCCCGACGCGTCTCCGAGTGGTCGATGACGTCGTCGTGGACGAGCGTCGCCGTGTGGATAAGTTGGAAGGCGGCGGCGAGCGAGCGGATCGGCACGGTCGTCTCGGCGCCCAAGGCCCGGTGCGTCGCCGCCATGAGGAGCGGTCGGACCCGCTTGCCGCCGGTCGAGACCGCGTACCGCGCGGCCTCGGTCAGCTGGGCGTACGTGGACGCGAGAACCTCGTTCACGCGCCAGTCGATCTCGCCGACGTCCCGGACGAGCACCGGGAGGAGCTCGCTGAGCTCGACCGACGCGTCCACGCCGAGCGTACGGGTGACGAGATCCTCGAGCGAGGAGTTGGCGGCCGGGTCCTCGAGCCGCGGGCTCACGAGTTCCTCCCGAGGCGGGAGGGCCAGCGGAGCCGCATCATCGCGTCCAGACCGGCGGACCCGATATAGCGCATGCCTAGCGCCAAGAGCGGGTCGAGGGCCGCCGCACGGTCTCCGAGCGCTTGGATGCTCGCGGCCCGGGCGAGCGGTGCGTAGAGCGCGGACCTCCAGGCGTCGTCGTAGTCGGCGAGCGGAGCCCCGCGGCGCACGTGGCGGGCGGCAGCGTCCCCCGCGAGCCACCCGCTCAGCATCGCGGTCGGGATCCCGCCGCCGTTCGTCGCCATCACGAGGTTGGCCGCGTCCCCCGCGAGGAGCGTGCGGCCGAAGACGAGCCGATCGGGGGGTGGCCCGATCGGGACCCACCAACGAGTGCGCTCCCGGCCCCGACCGAGACCCCGACGGGCGAGGAAACGGTCGAGCAGCCCGTCGAGGCTCGCGCCCGGCGGCAGCCGGGCCACACCGAGGCCGACGTTCGCGTCGTACGCCCGGGGAAAGTACCAGGCGTAGCCGTGCGGGGCCGAGCGTCCGAAGTAAAGGTCGATTCCGTCGTCGAGCGGCCCGTCCACGGTCGCCGTGATCATCCGGAACATCGTGTGCGCGGGCGCGAACCCGGCGGCGCGCCCCACCGTC
>JASHUS010000032.1 GCA_030039865.1 Thermoplasmata archaeon | reverse complement strand
TCGCGCGGCCGACCAGGAGGATGTAGATCGGCTTGGTGACCCGGCCCCCGCCGAACTTCGGCTCCGAGCCGCCGCCCACGACCTGGGTCTCGTCCGTGTTGTGGTGGAGGATCTTGCCGAACTCGTCGAGGTAGAGCCGGCTCAGGGCGCGGCTCACCGACTCCGAGACGCCGTCCGCGATCGAATCGGGGTGCCCGAGACCCTTGCGCTCGACGAGCTCGACCTCTTGGTCGGCGATGTAGACGGTCCTGAGCGGCTCGATGACGACGTTGCGGTCCATGGGAATCTGGGGTCGGCGGAGTCGGGGGTGGGTTTAACCCTTACGCGAGTGAGGCCGCGTCGGCGAACCCTACCGGGGCGGGCCGGGATTGTGCCGGGCGAAACTCTTCTTCGCCATGTGCGGCCCGGCCCGCTCGTACCCCCTCGCCCGGTAGTACTCTCGCGTCCCGACTGCGCTCGTCACGTAGATGCGGTCGTAGCCCGCCGATCGGGCGCGTTCCTCCGCAGCCTCGAGGAGCGCGCGGCCGAACCCCAGGTGCTGGTAGGCCCCCGGGCCGCCACCGGCGGCACCGACCGGGACCTCGGTCCCCACGACCTTGAGCTCGCGGATCACCGGGGCGTCGAGCCCGCCGAGCGTCGCGGCGGACGGTAAACGGAGCCGGACGAATCCGGCGATCGTGTCGGTCGAGGGGTCCTCGAAGGAGAGGAAGGTCTCGGAGCCGCCGGCCGCGTCGTACTTCGCCTCGGTCAGCTCGAACGCTTCGGGCCGGGGCATCGAGCGGCGACCGGCCTCCCGGCACCGCAGGCAACGGCAGTGCCGCCCCTCGGCCGCGAGACGGGCCATCGCGAGCTGGCGCAGGTTGCTCGCGCGGACCCCGGCCGCGATCAGCCGGGCCGGGATATCTCGCTGGATGCGCTGGATGCGGACCCACGGAGGGAGCTCCTGCTTGAGCGACGCGAGGACCCGCGCGGCCGTCTCCGTGTCGTACGGCACGTATCGGCCCGCCTTCCAGTCGTCGAAGAGCGGCGTTCCCGGGAGCACGAGCGTGGGATAGAGCTTCAGCATATCCGGCCGGTACGCGGGGTCCGCCCAGAGCCGTCGGAAGTCCTCGAGGTCACGCTCGGGGTCCATCCCCGGGAGCCCGAGCATCCAGTGGTAGCAGACCTTCAGGCCGCGGTCGCGCGCTTCGCGGGTCGCCGTCTCGACGTCCGCCGCGCCGTGGGCCCGTCCGACCGCCTCGAGCACGTCGTCATGGAGACACTCGACCCCGATCTCGACGCGCGTCACCCCCGCTTCGAGCAGGAACGGGAGCACCCGCGCGTCGCACCAGTCCGGTCGGGTCTCGACCGTCAGCCCGACCATGCGCCGCTCGGCCCGCTCGTTCTGCGCCTGGGCCCGCGCGAGGCTCGGCGCGGGCGACCCGTTCAATCCCTCGTAGATGCCCCGCAGTACGGACTCCTGGTACGCGCGGGGGCGCGCGGGGAACGTGCCGCCCATCACGATCACCTCGACCTTCGAGGTCGGATGCCCGATCTCCTCGAGCGTCGCGAGCCGGTGCTCGGTGATCGCCCGCGCGTCCCAGTGGAACTGCGCGCCGCGCAGCGCGGACGGCTCCTCGCCGGTGTAGCTCTGGGGGCTCGCGTTCTCGACGCCCCCCGGGCAGTACGTGCAGCGGCCGTGCGGGCAGCGGGACGGCGCGGTCATCACCGCGACGATCGCCACGCCCGAGAGGGTACGGGACGGCTTGCGACGGACGGCGCTCGCGTACGCGGCGCGCTCCTCGGCCGGAAGCGCGCGGACCCAGTCGACGTTCGACAGGATCGGCTGGCCGGGCGCCGAGCGCATGCGCTCGATCTTGGCCCGGTGGATCGCCTCGGGGCCGGACGGGGCGGGGTTTAGCGGTGCAGCCACGGGCGCGTCTCCCCCGTGATGACGTAGGGGGCCTTCTGGAGGTCGGCGACCGTCTTCGAGCCCGTGAGGAACATCGCGACCTTGAGCTCGTGGACGACCGTCTCGAGCTCGCGGCGCGTCTCGGGGTAGCCCGCCGCGGCGGCCTTCAGCACCCCGCCGGCGGTGCCGGCCGCCGACGCGCCGAGCGCGAGGGCACGGGCGACGTCGAGCCCCGAACGGACGCCCCCGCTCGCGATCACGGGCGGGCCGAGCCCGACGAGCTCGAGCACCGACACCGGCGAGGGGATCCCCCAGTCCCAGAACGTCTTCCCGACCCGCGCCTCGCGCTCCGCGCCCTGGTCGAGGGCCCGGTAATGCTCCACGGCGGCGAAGGAGGTGCCGCCGGTACCACTGACGTCGAACGCGCGGACCCCGCGGTCGCGCAGGGCCTCGGCCACGGCCCGGGAGATCCCGGCGCCCGTTTCCTTGACGAGAACCGGGAAGGTCCGGGCCAGCTCGCCGATCTTGTCGAGCGCCCCGCGCGCCTTCCGATCGCCCTCGGGCTGAACCATCTCCTGGAGGAAGTTCAAGTGGATCGCCAGGACGTCGGCGTGGATCAGCTCCATCGCCGCCCGCACGAGGTCGGCGCCGACGACCGTGTCGCCGGGACCCTGCGGGATGATCTGGGGCGCGCCGATGTTGGCGAACTTCAGCGGGACCTCGTAGCGCGCGACGCACGCGTAGCTCTCGGGGTACTGACCCTTCAGGACCGCAGCCCGCTCGCTGCCGACCCCCATCGCGACCCCGACCTCGGCCGCGGCGCGGGCGAGGTTCTCGTTGATCTTCACCGCGTCCGGGAATCCGCCCGTCATTCCCGTGATGACGAGCGGCGCCGCGAGGCGCTTCCCGAGGAGCGTGGTCGAGGTGTCGATCTCGGAGAAGTCGATCTCGGGCAGCGCGCGGTGGACGAGCTGCACGTCGTTCCAGTAGCGGTAGTGGCCCTCGACGTCGCGGCCGAGGACGACCTTGACGTGCTCGGCCTTGCGGTGGCTGAGATCGAGTCCCGACGTGTCCGGCGGGCTATCCCGCTCCGGCGTGCGCCCAGCTGCCGTAAACGGAATCCCCCCGAATCGCGCGGCGGAGCGCTCCATCCGTCAGTCCGCTAATAAGCGCTGCGTCAACGCCGGCG
>JASHUS010000031.1 GCA_030039865.1 Thermoplasmata archaeon | reverse complement strand
GTCCCCTTCGTTGGTTCTCCGCGCTCGAAGGACACCTCAAGCCTTAATCCCCTCCGCGGCAGGGACGCCCATGCCGGTCGGGGCGGGCGCACCGGTCGTCCCGACACGACGCGCGGTCTTCGTCGATCGGGACGGCACGCTCAATCCGGACCTGCATTACCTCAAGGATCCCTCGCGCCTCGAAGTGAACCGGGGCGTGGGCGAGGCGCTCCGACTCGCGCGCGCCCACGGTTACCTCGTGATCTGCGTGACCAACCAGTCCGGGATCGAGCGAGGTTACTACACGGCGGACGACGTGGAGAGGATCCACCGTCGTCTCAACGAGCTCCTCGCTCCAGAGGGGGCCCGCGTCGACGCCTTCTACTACTGCCCGCATGCCCCCGAACGCGGGTGCGCGTGCCGGAAGCCCGGCACCCAGCTCTTCGAGGACGCAGGGCGCGACTGGGGGATCGACTTCGCGACGAGCGCCGTCGTGGGCGACCGAGCGCTCGACGTCGAAGCCGGCCGACGGATCGGTCTCCTGACGTGTCTCGTGCGGCCGCGCGGCCACGAGGCGGAGATCGACCGCGAGATCGCCGCCTCGACGGCCGCCCCCGACATTCGGGCCGACTCGTTCGGGGCCGCGGTGTACCGGGTTCTCGCGCGCGGCTGACGGGGCGACGCTGCCTCCCTCGGAAGCGTTAAGCCCGCGACCCGGTGCGAACGCGGGCGTGTCTTGGTGCTCGCGTGGCTTCCCGCGATCATCGGCGTGGTGGCGACCGCCGTGCTCGCCCTGGCCGCGGTCGCGCTCCGCGCGCTCACGCCGACCGCGGGGTTCGTCGCGGCGATCTTCGGCTCGGTCATCGTCGTACTCGCGGGGTTCCCGTACCTCGCCTTGCTCGTCCTCTTCGTGCTCGCGAGCGTCCTCGCGACGCGGTATCGGCTGGCGGAGAAGAGCGAGCGCCACGTCCAAGAGGGGACGCACGGCGAGCGGGGGGTCGCGAACGTGGTGGCCCATATCCTCGTACCGACCGCGCTCGCGCTGAGCACCCTCGGCTCCCCTCCGCTGCTTTCGGGCCCGACTCGGGCCGTGCTCTACGCGAGCGCGCTCGCCTTCGGGGCGTCCGACACCTTCGCGAGCGAGTTCGGGGTGCTCGCGCGCGCGCCGCGGAACATCCTTACGCTGCGCCCCGTCCAGCCCGGCACGAACGGGGGCGTTTCGGGGCTCGGCGAGGCGTTCGCCCTCGTGGGCTCGGCCGCCATCGCCCTCGCCGCGCTCGGCCTCTTCGCCCTCTTCGGGAACGTTCCGGCGAGCCCGCTCGGCTTCGTCCTCGTCGTGATCGTCGCCGGCTTCCTCGCCTGCCAGGTCGACTCCTTGCTCGGGGCGACGCTCGAGAACGCGGGGCGGCTCACCAAGCATTCGACGAACCTCCTCAGCATGATCTCGGCCGTCGCGATCGCGGCCGGCCTCGTTCTCGCGCTGCGGGGGGCGCCGTGACGGCGCGGAAGGCCGGACGGGGCAGTGTGGTCCTCCTCTCGGGCGGGATGGACTCGGCCACGTGCCTCGCCCTCGCGAGCCGGGCGGGGGCGCCCACGCACGCGCTCACGATCCTCTACGGACAACGGCACGCGCGCGAGGTCCGCTCGGCCCGTCGACTCGCGCGGCGCTACCGGGTCGCCCGGCACGTCGTGCTTCGGCTGCCGATCGCCCCGCTCCTGCGCTCGGCGTTGACGCGCCGGGACGTTCGCCTGCCGACCCGCGGTACGCGCGCCGGACGCATCCCGTCGACGTACGTGCCGGCGCGCAACACGATCCTGCTCTCCGTCGCCCTGGGCTACGCCGAGAGCCACCGTCTCGATGCGATCTACCTCGGGGCCAACGCGATCGACTACTCCGGGTACCCCGACTGCCGCCCGGAGTACTTGCGGGCGTTCGAGCGGCTCGCGCGACTCGCCACCCGGGCCGGCGTCGAGGACGACTGGCGGATCGAGGTCCGCGCCCCGCTCCTGCGACTGTCCAAGCGGGAGATCGTGGAGCTCGGCGATCGCCTGGGCGTACCTTGGGCGCTCACCTGGAGCTGCTACGCCGGCGGGCGCGAGCCCTGCGGGCGGTGCGACGCCTGCCGTTTGCGGGCGCGGGGTTTCCGCGCGGCGGGTCGGCCCGACCCGCTCGTGCGTTCGGTCCGCGCCTCGCCCTAGGACGACTTCGCGGGCGCGGGGGGCGCGGCGGGGACGGGCGGTACCGGCTGGCCGCACGCCGAGCAGCGCGTCGCGGTCTTCGGGATGCTCGTCTGGCACTCCGGGCAGTTCCGCATCTTGGCCGCGGCGATCGCCGCCTGCTTGTTCTGCCAGCGGACGTAGGGCAGTCCGATGAGGAAGAACAGGACGACGAACGTCAGGAGGAAGGTGATCACCGCGTTCAGGAACGCGCCCTGCATGAACGTGCTCCCGTTGATCGTGTAGACCCACGCGGAAAAGTCGACGTGCAGCGCGGCGCCGATGAGCGGCGTCAGGATGTCCGCCGTGAGCGCGGTGAAGAGCGCGGCGGTCGCCACGCCGAGGACGAACGCGATCGCCAGTCCGACGAGGTTGCCTTCTTGGACGAACTTGTTGAAGTCTTGCCGGATCCCCATGGTCCCTCGCCGCGCGACGCGATATCCGATAAAGGAGTTTCCGACCGTCCTCGTTTCACATCGTCGCGAGCCGATCGAGGCCGAGGAGGTCGAGCGAGTTCCCGAGCGACTGGCGGGCGGCCGCGACGAGCGCGATCCGGCTCGCGCGTTCCGCGCCCGAGGACAGCACCGGCACGGCGTGGTAGAACCGGTTGAACTGGTCGGCGAGATCGTGGGCGTACCCCGCGATCGCCTGGACGTGCGCGGTCCGGGCCGCGTACGCGACGACGCGCGGAAGTCGGGCTAGGACGCGGACGAGCGCGAGCTCCTCCGGATCGGCGAGCCGAGCCGCGTCGAACGGGTACGGGCCGTCCTCGACCCCGCCCTTGCGGAGGACGCTCGAGGCGCGCGCGTAGGAGTACTGGAGGAACGGCCCGCTCCGACCTTCGAACGAGAGCGCCTCCTCCCAACGGAAGACGACCGGCTTCTCGGGTGCGATCCGCACGATGTGGTACCGCACCGCCCCCGTCGCGACCGACTCGGCGATCCGCTCGACCTCGTCCGCCGGAAGATCCTCGCGCCGGCGGAGCACCTCGGCCCGCGCCCGCGTCACGGCTTCTTCGAGGAGATGGTCGAGCCAGACGGCCGACCCCCCCCGGGTCGACATCCGACCGCCCTCGGGCACGGTGATATCCTGATAGATCAGGAACTCGGGACGCCGCGGCTCGCCGATCTCCGCGAGGAGCGCGTTCAGCGTCCGCGCGTGGAGCTGATGGTCCTGGCCGAGCACGTCGGCGACCCGGGCGAACCGCGCGAACTTCGCGAGGTGGTACGCCACGTCCCGGGTCACGTAGAGGCTCGTGCCGTCCCCGCGCTGGAAGACGACGTGCGTCGACTCCTTCGGGAGCCCGTACTCCGCCGCGTCGATCGCCCACGCGCCGTTCTCCTCCCGGACCGCGTGCGGGGCCACGCGCAGGCGCTCGATCACCCCGTCGACGGAGCCGTCCCGGAGGAAATCCGACTCCCAGACGAACTCGTCGAACCGGATCCCGAGTCGCTCGAGCGACGCGAGCATCCCGGAAAGGATCGCCTGGGTCAGGGTTCGATGCTCGGGGGGCGGTCGTCCGCTCTCGATGGCGCGGACGATCTCGGCGACCTCGGCGCGCGCCGCCTCGTGCTCCTTGAGGTACGCGCTGATCGCCGGGTACGGTCGGCCCCGGTGCCGGTCGGGCTTCTCGCCGGGCGCCTCCTCGCCGTCGACGGTGCGACGGATCTCCTCGGGCCATTCGGCCCTCGGCTTCGTCCAGATCCAGGTGATCATCGCAGCTTGCCGGCCCATGTCGTCCACATAGTACTGCGTGGTCACCGGCTGGCCCGCCGCCCGGCTCAGCCGGGCCAGCGTGTCCCCGATGATCGCGTTGCGGACCCGGCCGATGTGGAAGGGCCCGGTGGGGTTCGCGCTCGTGTGTTCGACGCAGACGGGGTCGGCGGACGGCTCGCCGTGGCCGAAGCGCGCTCCCCGCGCGAAGACGAGCCGCAGGGTCGCGTCGATCAGCCGCTCGGGTTGCACTTCGAAGTTCACGTACGCGCCCTTCGAGCGGACCGCGCGGACGAACGGCGTGGCTCGGCAGCCCGCCGCCAGCTGCCCCGCGAGCTCCGCGGGCGCTCGCCCGGACTGCCGCGCGAGGCGGTGGGTAGGGAAGGCCACGTCGCCGTCGGGGCCGGCATCGAGCTCCAGCTGTTCGAAGAGCTCGGCGTCGGCGAGGGTGAGCCCCGCGGCGCGCGCGGACTCCAGGAGCGTCGCGACGATCGCCTCGATGAACGGCGACCAAGGGTCGGACGGCGGCGTCGAGCGATCGCCTGCCGAACTCACGTCCGCTCCCGCCGGGAAGACGCTTTAGCGGCGGGCCCATCTTAACGGTTCGCGATGGCGTCGCTGTTTCTCGTCCGGTACGGCGAGCTCGCGCTCAAGTCGCCGCCCGTGCGCCGGGAGTTCGAGAGCCACCTGCGACGCAACATCCTCGACCAGTTCGTCCGGGAGGGGATCACGAGCCGTCTGCGCGCGGACCACGGGCACCTGTACGTCGAAGCCGACGATGGCGAGCGGGCCCGCCAGGTGCTCCGACGCATCTTCGGAGTGACGTCGATCAGCGCGGTCGAGGAGGTTTCGAGCGACCGGGCCGCGATACGGGACCGCCTGCTCGCGCTCGCCGAACCCCGGCTCGTACCCGGTACGCGCTTCGCGGTCCGTGCCCGACGGACCGGCTCCCACCCGTTCACGAGCCAGGAGCTCGCGCGCGACCTGGGATCGGACGTACTCGAGCGCTTCGCCGACCGCGACCTGAAGGTCGACCTGACGCACCCCGAGGTCGAGTTGTTCGTCGAGGTCCGGGGCCCCCGCACGTACCTCTACTTCGACCGGTCGCCCGGGCCCGGCGGGCTGCCGCTGGGCGTCGCCGGTCCGTTGGCCGCGCTGGTCGACGGTCCCCGGGGGGCCCTCGGCGCCTTCTTGATGATGAAACGCGGCTGCCGAGTCGCCCTCGTGGCGCTACCGTCCGGCGAGCCGTACGTCCGCGAGACCCTCACGCGCTTCGATCCCCGGGCCCGGGTGACCCGTACGGATCCCGATCCGGCCGCCTGGGGCGACTGCCTCGCCCTGGTCGCCAACGAGACCCGGGCGGATGGCGTCGTGTTGCCCCTCTCGGTGGATGAGTTCCCCGCCGCGCGAGAAAAGTGGGGGGACCGAGTGCTCTTTTCACCCACCGTGGGCTTCACCGACGCCGAGGTCGAGGACCGATGGAAGAGCGTCGCGGCACTCGCCCAGTGAGCCAGCGCCGATTCGAAGAGGTCGAGACGCCCGCACCGGCCGAACCTTCTCCGGAACCGTTGCCGGAAGACCCCGCGACTCCCCCGACCCCGGCGCCGTCACCGATCCCGCGAGTCTCGTCCGACGAGAAGCTGCGGGCCCGCCAGCTCGCGTGGCTGCGAGAACGAGAGGGAGTCCGGTAATCCGCCCGCCGCGAGCTCGCCCTGCGAGCGCCCGCATACCCTTATAGGTCCTCGAGGCCGGCGGTTTTCCCACCGAACCTCATGCCGATCTTCCAGGTGACCGGGGCGTTCAACGCGCGACGGGGCTATTGGCAACCGTTCACGAAGCAGCACGAGGCGGATGACGCGGAGACCGCCCGACACTGGGCCCTTTCCGAGATCGGCGGCTGCCACCACGTGAAGCGCCACCAGATCCGGATCGATTCGGTGACCGAGGTCACGGCGGCCGGGCCGAGCTAGCCCCGAAGGCGTTCGAACGCCCGCCGCGAGCGTTAAGTCGTACGTCGGGTGCCCGGGTCGAGCGTTTCATGGCGTCCGCGCAGCCCCCGTCCGACAGCGAGCTCGAAGCCGAGGTCCAGGAGGACCTCATGCGGCTGGAAGCGTACCGCAACCAGCTCAACGCGCTGCTCCAGCAGCACCAGATCCTCGCGGGCTCGCGGCAGGACCACGTACGCGCGCGCGAGAGCCTCGAAGGGGTCGACCGTGCGCCCGAGGGCACCGAGCTGCTCCTGCCGCTCGGCGGCGAGACGTTCGTGCGGGGGTCGGTCGACCGGAAGGCTCCGGTGCTGATCGGGATCGGTTCCGGCATCGTCGTCGAGATGGAACGGCCGAAGGTCGTCGAGCTGCTCGCCGAACGCGTGCAGCGGATCGACCAGGCGGTCCGTGAGATGGAGGGTCAGATCAGCACGCTCGATGAGCGCATTCAGCTCCTCTCCCGCCGGATCGACACGATCGCCCGAGCAGGCGGCGGACCGGCGAATGTGGGCAGCAATTAAGGCCCGATTGCGCCGATCGAAACCGGGCGAGGACGCGCCCGAACCCGCGACCCCCGTCTCCG
This sequence comes from Thermoplasmata archaeon, assembly GCA_030039865.1. Classification (GTDB taxonomy): domain Archaea; phylum Thermoplasmatota; class Thermoplasmata; order Lutacidiplasmatales; family UBA184; genus Lutacidiplasma. Next base: position 5,867 of record JASHUS010000031.1, on the reverse strand, counting down.
CTCCTATCTCGGCGCCCGGCCCCTCGACCCCCCCACCGGCTCGGCCCGCCGGCCGGGTCGCGATGCCGGCCGCGCCTTCCCCGCCGACGGAGGGCGAAGGTCCGTTCACGGAAGGTTTCCTCGGTCGACGCCTCAAGGAGGAGACCGTCGACGACGTGCTCGACGATCTCGAGATCGCGCTGCTCCAGTCCGACGTGGCCCTGCCCGTCATCGAGCGCATGCGCCGGGACCTGCGGCGGGAGCTCGCGGGCAAGAAGCTGCGAGTGGGCGCCGACGCGGAGGGCGCGATCAAGGTGTCGCTCGAGCACTCGGTCCGCGCCATCCTCGCCCGGCCGACGGTCGACCTCGCGGCCGCGATCCGGTCGCGGACCGAAAAACCGTACGTCATCCTCTTCGTGGGCGTCAACGGCAGCGGGAAGACGACGACGATCGCGAAGATGGCCGGCTGGCTCGCCGCTCAGCACCTCACGAGCGTCATCGCGGCCGGCGACACCTTCCGCGCGGGGGCGATCGAGCAGCTCCTCGTGCACGGGGAGCGGCTCGGCGTCCGGGTCGTGCGGCAGCAAGAAGGGAGCGACCCGGCCGCGGTCTCGTTCGATGCCGTGCAGCACGCCCGGGCGCGCCACCTCGACACGGTCCTGGTCGACACGGCGGGCCGTCAGCACACCAACGAGAACCTCATCGAGGAGGCCAAGAAGATCCGCCGCGTCGTGGCGCCGGCCCTCACGGTGTTCGTCGGCGACGGCCTGAGCGGGAACGATGTCATCGAGCAGGCGAAGCTCTTCGATGCGGCGATCGGGATCGACGGGCTGATCCTCACGAAGCTCGACGCCGACACGAAGGGCGGGGCGGCGCTGAGCGCGACGTTCGTCACGAAGAAGCCGATCCTCTTCGTGGGGGTCGGCCAGGGGTACGCCGACCTCCTCCCCTTCGACCCGGACTGGATGGTCCGGCGGCTCTTCGAGGAGGGGACCGCCGGGTGACCGCCCGGATCGACGTCGTCCTGGTCCGGCCCAAGGAGGACGGGAACGTCGGGGCGGTCGCGCGCGTGGCGCGGAACTTCGGCGCGGACCGCCTCGTGCTCGTCGCGCCGCGGGCGCGCGTCGGCACCGAAGCGCGCCGCCGCGCGATGGGCGGACTTGGGCTCCTGACGGGCGCGGCGCGGGCGCGTTCGTTCGCCGACGCCGTGGTGTCGGCCGATCTCGTCGTCGGGACCACGGACCTCTCCACCGGACGATCGAGCGCGTACCTGCGACGCTCGGTGAGCCCGGAGCGGCTGGGCGAGCTCCTGCGGCCGCTCGTCGGGCGGATCGCGATCGCCTTCGGGCCCGAGGACAACGGCCTCTCCCGCGACGAGCTGGCGCGCTGCGACCTCGTCGTGCACATACCGGCCCGCCGGGAGTTCCCGACGCTCAACCTCTCGCACGCGGCGGCGATCGTCCTCTACGCGCTCCACCGGGCCGGGGGCCCGGGCGACCCCGAGACGACGCCGGCCCCTGAGGTCCTGCCTCTCGACGGGCGGGAGAAGGAGCTCTTCCTGGACCGGCTCGGCGTGCTACTGACCCGCACGGGCTACCCCGCGCACAAACGACGGGGTTTAATCCTCCTGTTTCGTCGCGTCCTCGGCCGGGCGACTCCGACTGAGGCGGAGCACCGGATGCTCCTCGGGCTCCTCAAGAGCACCGAGCGGGCGCTGGATCGAGGGAAATCCCGTGGTCGAAGGCAACGGTGACTGGCTGAGGGCGCGTGGCATCGGTCGCGAGCGGTTCGCCGGCTACGTCGCCGACTATCTCGGGACGCTCGGCTACCGCGTCGAGCGCAGCGAGTCGACGGAGCCGATCGAGAGCCGCGTGCGCGGCACGCTCGAGCGGATGAACCCCGCCGTGCCTCCCGCGGCGTCGGCCCTCGAGTTCCGACTCTACCCGACGAGCGGGGGCGCCGCCCTCGTGTGGGAGGCGCCGCAGGCCGTTCCCGAGCCGGAGCGGGCCCGGATGGACCGGCTCGTCCGCGAGATCCAGAGCCACCTCGAGCGGGTCGTCCATACCGAGAGTCACGCGACGGCGAAGGTGATCCGTCCGTCGGAGTCGCACCTGCCCTGGACGAACGGTTCCGCCCCGGCCTGAGCGCCGGGAACGGGGATCCGCCTTCAGGCCGCCCGAACGAGCTTCGATCGGCGGCGGTGGCGGCGTAGGGCCGCCTCGGAGACTTCCACGCCGATCCCCGGGCCGGTCGGAACCTCGAGCGTGCTCCCCGGGCCGAGGGTGAACGGTGCCGTGATCAGGTCCTCACGATAGTACCGGTCGCTGGCCGAGATGTCACCGGGCAGCACCATCTCGCGCAGGGCCGCGAGCGCGACGTTGTGCGCCCGGCCGATCCCGCTCTCCAGCATCCCGCCGACCCATGCGGGCACGCGAGATCGCGCCGCGCGTCGCGCGAGGGCCCGACCCATGATCGGACCCCCGACCCGGCCGGTCTTGACGTTCAGGCTGGTGACCGCCCGGGCCTGGAGCGCGTCCTCGAGGGAGAGATCGTCGACGATCGACTCGTCGAGGCAGACCCGGTACGGCGCGCCCCGGGCGAGCTCGGCGTGGGCGCGGATCGCCCGCTCGCCGAACGGCTGCTCGACCTGGGCGATGCGGTTCGCCGTCGCCCACGTCCGGATCCGGCCGCCGGCCGAGGTCGGGTAGCCCTGGTTCGCGTCGACCCAGAGCTCGAGATCGGGATGCGCGCGGCGGACCGCGCGTACCGGATCCGCGTCCCAGCCCGGTCGTACCTTCAGCTTCACGCGCCCGTACCCGTCCTCCCGGTAGCGCCCGACCCGCCGGACCAGGGCCGCAACGCTCGGCTGGATCCCGACCGAGACGCCGACCTCCACGCGGCGACGTGGGGCGCCGAGGTAGCGGGCGACGGAGACGCCCCGTTCGCGGGACGCGAGGTCGATGAGGGCGGTCTCGACCGCCGACTTCGCCATCTCGTTCCCGCGGAACCGGCGGGCGTACGCGGCGAACGACTCCGGCGTGATCTCGCGCGCGGCCAGGACCGAGGGGAGGAGGTGGCGCGCGAGCATGTCGCGCGCGGAGGCGTTCGACTCGCTCGAATACAGAGGATCGCGCGCGGCCACGCACTCGCCCCATCCCTCGACACCCTCCCGGGTCTCGAGGCGCAGGAGGAGGAACTCGCGGCGCTTTTCGACGCCGAAGCTCGTCTCGAACGGCTCGACCAGGTCGAGCGACATCTCCTCCAGGCGGGCGGAACTAAGTCGCATCGTTCGCCTCCCCCAGCGTGAGCACGTAGAAACTCCGGCGCTCCCCGTCGATCTCCCGCACGAGGAAGTCGTCCACGACGTACCCGGATCGGAACGCGTCCTCGAAAGCCGCCCGGGTCACGGTCCTCCAGCGACGTACGGCATCGGGGTCGGCCGATCGCATCCGGGAGAGATCGAACGGTATCTCGAGGTGCACGCTGGGACCCTCGGGGGAAAGCGCGCGACCGGGCACGCGGACGCCGTTCGGGCGCACGGACGACTCGAGGAGCGCGCGGGACCGACGCCAGAGCGCCGCGTCGGCTTCGGCGTCCGGGACCGGCCGCCCGAGCCGTTCCCCTACGCGGCGACTTGCGATCGGCCAACGGAGAAGGAGTCGGTCGGTCTCGAGACCGGCGTTGATCGCGTCGGACATCGGGCCGTAGTACCGGGGAAGATAGAGCGATGACCGCCCCCCCAGCCGACGCACGTTCAGACGCGCGTTCTTGCTCTGGAGCGGGTCGAACGTCCAGCGGACCTCCTCGAGGCCCGACGCGAGCACCTCCTCGCGCTGCCGGCACTTGAGCTCGAAGCCGAGGTGACGGTTCTGGGCCGCGCGCCGCACGGCGGTCATGTGCGAGTAGTGAAAGGTCGCCCCCCGCTCCCGACCGAGGAATCCCATCGTGAACCCGACCATGCGCGGGCCGTCGAATGCCCCCAAGAGGAGCCCCCCGTTGTCCTGGAACGCGCGCAGGATCGTCGCGGGGACCGGGGGCTCGGTGCCGAGCCCCCAGGCGTCGCGCTGAACGTCCTCCACCGCGCGGAACTCCTCCGAGCTCTCCAGGCGTCGGATGACCGTCTTCCACAAGCGGGGCGGATCGTCGACGCTGGCCACGACCGGTTCACGGTCCCGCGGTACATAACCCGCGACTCGGCGAGGAGCCGGGCGGCGTGGGCCCGCGCTCGCCCGCGGTGTCCTTATAAACGGGTCGTGGGTCCCCCGCGCCGCTTTCCATGCCGACGTCCGCCTATCGGCGCATGGCGCGTTCGTTCCGTCAGACCCAGGGGGACGACGGGGCCGCGCTCCGACACGAGCGACTGCTAACGTGGCGACGCGAGCATACGGTCACGCGGCTCGAGCGTCCGACCCGGCTCGACCGGGCCCGGGCCGTCGGGTACCGCGCGAAGCGGGGATTCATCGTCGTCCGGGTCAAGGTCCGTCGAGGAGGCCAGCGCAAGCGGGCGATCATCGCGGGCCGCCGCCCGAAACACAAGGGGGTCCTCCAGATGGTCCTCGCGAAGAGCCTCCGGCGGATCGCCGAGGAGCGGGCGCAGAAGCACTACCCGAACCTCGAGGTGCTCAATTCGTACTGGCTCGGCGAGGACGGGAAGCAGAAGTTCTTCGAGGTCATCCTGGTCGACCCCGCGGCGCCCGAGATCCTCGCCGATCCGAAGATATCCTGGATCGCGGCCCCCGCGCAGCACGGCCGCGTCTACCGGGGCCTCACCAGCGCGGGAACCGAGGGACGGGGGCTGCGTTGGAAGGGCCGCGGGACCGAGCGCTTCCGCCCGTCCCGGGCTCGAAACCGCCGCCCGACGCGTCGGACCCAGACCAAGGTCATCCCGTAGACGCGCCGCCGACCCGGATCAGACCGGATCCGGCTCGTCCGGCTCCGGCAGGAAATGGTCGAGCGTCGCGCCCCGGGCCTCCGCCGAGCGGCGGGCCCACCCGTGCAGCCCCTCGACGTGCACCAGCTCTCCGCGGAGGATGCGCGCGAGACGACGGCGGAACTCGAGGTCGAGATCGAGCGGCTCCGCCTCGAGGAACTCTTTCAACCGTCGCGCGAGGACCCCGCCCTCGCCGTCCCAGTCGGTCAGGACGATCACGCGACGATTCGCGCGGGCGATTCGATGCGCGGTCGTCGCGAGACTATCCCCCCGGTGGACGAGCAGGATCGACCCGGGTAGGCCGAGCCGGCGCAGCGCGCGGCGATCGCGTTCCCCTTCCACGACCACGACGGTATCCGGCGAGCGGCTCGCCGCGCAGAGGCGGTCCCAGAGGTCGAGGAACTGATCGAACGGTTCTTCGCCGCTCGGTCCCGGGTGCATCGGATACTCCGGAAGCGGCCGACGCGATCGGGGCCTCATCCCCCGGTCGGGCGGCGCGGGGTCGCGAAACCCGTAAACCCTCTTAGCCCTCACCGGCCTCCTCGGCGGAGCCGATGCCGGACCATTTCACCCTCCTCCTCGAGTGGCGCCGCAACGAGACGGCGGTGCGCGGCCTCGCGAAGCTCCCGCACGACTTCTACACGACGACCCAGACGTACCTCGCCGAGCTGAAGCGTTCGTACGAGGCGGACCTCCGGGAGAATCCGTCCGGCCGCAAGGGCGAGATGTCCCGGCAGACGTACCAACGGGCGAGCGCGCTCGCGCGCGACATCGTCGAGGCCCGCGTCCAGAAGGTCCTCATGGCCGCCTTCCAGGCGAGCATCGGGGGCGCCCGCGACCTGCCGAACGCGCTGGCCGAAGAGCGAGCGATGTTCGACCAACTGCTCGGCGTCCTTCTCCACCACCGGCGGACCGCGGCGGGCTATCTCGAACCGGGGCCCGCGGCGGCGCCCCCCGC
>JASHUS010000030.1 GCA_030039865.1 Thermoplasmata archaeon | reverse complement strand
AGCTCGCCGCCCTCCGCGGCTTCGTTCCCGTCGCAGTCGCAGACCCCTGCCGAACGGAACTCACACCCCCGAGCGAGCCACGGACATCGGGGCAGCGTGGCCGCGTGGCCGTCCCGGAGGGCGGCGCGGAGAGCCTCCGCCCTCCGGAGCGCTTCCGCCCGGACCCCGGGGAGGTCCCGGAAGGCAAGATCGACGGTCGACACCGCGAGGGCCCCGTCCCGTTCGGGGGACGCTGTGATCAGTCTTCCGACCGGGTGCTCCGTCAAGGCGCAGTAGATGGCCAGCTGCTCTACATGCTCCGGCCGGTCCGCGAGGAGTTCGTCCGGCGCCGGCAACGCGGTCGACGTCTTGAATTCGATCGGGCGGTCGGTCCAGGCATCGATCCTTCCCGCGATCCCATCGCGCCGCAGCCGCAGTTCGACTGGGCCCTCCGCCGACAGGAGGCGCTCGAACGCGCGGTGCCACTTGCGGCCGGTATCGATCCGGGCCGCCCGGGCCGCGGCGAGCGGGACCGGCGGACCGGTTAATCTCCAGAACGCGCGACGCGGCGCGAGCAAGTCGGTAACGCTGATCGAGCGAACGCCCGTCGCGCGACCGCTCCGTTCGTTCAGCTCGGAGGCGAGGGGCCCGTCCTCGCTCACCCGGACGGCATCCCGCCAGGCGGGCTCGGTCGGAGGTCCCGAGACACTCGCCATCCCGCGGCCGAGGGCGGGGGGGTATAGGACGCGGAGGGCCGGCGAAGCGTCATTACGGAACCGGCGGGTGCGGGCAGCGTGACGGTCAATCCTGCCCGACGGCCGTTGATCGTGGGCAGCGGCATCGCGGGGCTCTACGTCGCCCTCCGCTCGCACGAGATGGGGCTCCGCCCGACGATCGTGACGAAGGCGCGGCTCGAGGAGTCGAACACTCGCTACGCCCAGGGGGGGATCGCGGCCGCGATCGGACCGGACGACTCGCCCGCGCTCCACCTCGCCGACACGGTCCGTGCGGGTGACGGCCTCGTCGATCGGGCCGCGGCCCGTGTCCTGACGTCCGAAGCGCCGGCGCGGATCGCCGACCTGGTCCGCTACGGCGTGCCCTTCGATACCGTGGAGGGGCAGATCGCCCTCGGCCAGGAGGCGGCGCACTCGCGTCGCCGCATCCTCCACGCGGGCGGCGACGCGACTGGGCTTTCGATCGAGGAGGCGCTCAAGCGACACGTTCTCGCCGCGGGCATCGAGGTCCGCGAGCGGACGATCCTGCGGGCGCTGCGCCCGGGGGGAAAGGACGGGCCGGTGCCGGTGATATCGGACGCCGAAGGGCGGCGCGCCGAGGTGCTCGTCTCCCAGCCGGTCATCCTTGCGACCGGCGGAGCCGGCAGTCTCTACCGGCAGAGCTCGAACCCGTCGATCGCGACCGGTGAGGGCGTCGCGATCGCCTTCCGCGCCGGGGCGCTGCTCGCCGACATGGAGTTCATCCAGTTCCATCCCACCGTCTTCTGGCGCGAGGGCGCGCCTCGGTTCCTGATCAGCGAGGCGCTCCGGGGCGAGGGCGCGGTCCTCCGGAACTCCGCGGGCGAGCGGTTCATGGTCGGCCTCCACCCGGACGCGGAGCTCGCTCCCCGCGACGTCGTCGCCCGGGCGATCGATCGCGAGATCCAGCGCACGGGCCACCCGGCGGTATACCTCGACGCGACCGGAATCCCCCGAGATCGGCTCTTCGCGCGCTTCCCGTCGATCTGCCGATTCCTCGCCGCCTACGGGATCGACCCTTCGCGCGACGAGATCCCGGTCACACCGGCGGCGCACTTCATGATCGGCGGCGTGGCGACCGATCTCGAAGGCCGCACGAGCGTGCGCGGGCTCTACGCGTGCGGCGAGGTCGCCTCGACCGGCGTCCACGGCGCGAACCGGCTCGCCAGCAACTCGCTGCTCGAGGGCGTCGTCTTCGGGGAGCGCGTCGCCCGTCGTCTCGCCCACCCGGCCGACGGCGCGCCCAAACCGCCCGGTACGGTGGTCGAGTTCCCCTGGCGCCCCGGCGCGGGTCCCCAGGGCGACATGGCGGTGTTCGAAGAGGTGCGCGATCTCCTCTGGAACGACGTGGGGATCGTGCGCTCGGCGAGCGGACTCGAGTCCGCCCTCGAGACCTTGGAGGGCCTCGGGCACAACGTCGAGCCCGCCCGACCCGACGACCTCGCCGATCCCATCGCGAACGCGGTGCTCACCGCTGCGCTCGTCGCGCGCGCCGCGCTCACCCGGACCGAGAGCCGGGGGGCCCACTACCGGATCGACCACCCGCGAGCGCGGCCGGCCTGGCTCCGTCACATCGGACTGCGGCGGCCGGCCCGGGCGGCGCGGGCGAAGTGAGACCGACATCCCTTTACGGCCCGGACCCGCTCGGCCCCGCATGGAACTCGCGCTGAGCGAGGTCGAGCTCCAGCTCCAGGACGCGGCGCGCCGGTTCGTCCGCAAGGAGGTCGTGCCGGTGGCCGATCGGATGGACCGGGAGGACTACTTCCCCCGCGACGTCTTCCGGCGGCTGGGCGAGCAGGGCTTCCTGGGGATCACGATCCCGCCGGAGTGGGAAGGGCTCGGGCTCGCCTACCGGTCCCAGGCGATCGTGCTCGAGGAGATCGCGCGTGCCAGCCCCGCGCTCGCCCTCAGTGTGGGCGCGCACTCCAATCTCTTCGCGAACAACCTCGCGACCAACGGGTCCGACCGTCAGCGCGAGGAGTTCCTGCCGGCCGCGGTCCGTGGCGAAGCAATCGGTGCGCTCGCGATCACCGAGCCGAACGCCGGGTCGGACGCCGTGTCGATCCGGACCCGGGCCGTCCGCGACGGGGACGCCTACGTGCTCGACGGTTCGAAGCAGTTCATCACGAACGGCCCGGTCGCGGACGTCCTCCTCGTCTACGCG
>JASHUS010000029.1 GCA_030039865.1 Thermoplasmata archaeon | reverse complement strand
CATCTCCTCGTCGCGAGCGTGGGGGCCCGGCGGGTCCTCGAGATCGGCACGCTCGGCGGGTACAGCACGATCTGGATGGCGCGCGCGCTGCCGCCGGACGGGCGACTTCTATCGCTCGAGGCCGACCCCAAGCATCAGGAAGTGGCCCGTCGCAATCTCGAGCGCGCGGGGGTCTCGGACCGGGCCGAAGTGCGGCTGGGACCGGCGCTCGAGAGCCTGCCGCGTCTCGCGGCCGAGGGCGCGGGCCCGTTCGACCTGATCTTCATCGACGCGGACAAGCCGAACACGCCCGCGTACTTCGACTGGGCCCTGCGGCTCTCGCGCTCCGGCACGCTCATCGTGGTCGACAACGTGGTGCGCCACCTGGGAGTCGAGCGCGGAGCGTCGACCGACGCGAGCACCCCGGGGATGCGCGCGTTCCTCGACCGGATGGCGGCCGCACCGGGGGTGTCGGGCACGGTGATCCAGACCGTCGGCCGGAAGGGGCATGACGGGTTCGCGCTCGTCCGGGTCACCGCACCGGCGGACCCGCCGGATTCGCACCGGGAAGGGAAAAAGCTCCCGGCGTGAAACCGCCCGGTGCGTCCGATGGTCGACACGTCCGTGGAGGTGCGCCGCCGTCGTCTCACGGCCTCGATGCGGGGTCTGCTCGGACTCTCGGTGATCGAGCTCGGCCTCGGGATCTGGCTGAATCTCTACGGCACGTTCCCCGGATCGACCGTGCCCGCGGCTGCGGGCAGCACCGGCTTTCCGGTTCTTCTCGCGCACGTCGCCGTGGGCGCGTTGATGTTCGTCGGGGCGCTCGTCCAGCTCCTCCTGTTCGCGTGGCGCGATCCGGTCCGATCGATGCGGATCTTCGCCGGCGTCGGGGTGATCGCCGTGCTCGGCGCGGGGATCGGTGGCGCGACCTTCGTGAGCTCGGGCTACAGCGACAACGCCGCGTCGCTCGGGATGGCGCTCGCGTTCCTGGTCGTGCTCGTCACGTACGCGCTCGGGCTCGTCTTCCTGCGTCGCAACCCGCTCCCCCCGACCGCGGTCGGCGCGGCCCCGCCCGCTTCCGGCTGATCCGAACGCCCCGCGCGGCGCCCGCTTCGCGGCTAGAGCATGACGCGCAGGTTGAGCTTCTCGGTGAGCTCCTTGTAGCGGTTCCGGATCGTGACCTCGGTCACGCCCGCGACCTCCGCCACCTCGCGCTGGGTCCGGCGCTCGCCGCACTGGACGCTCGCGATGTAAATCGCGGCGGCGGCGACGCCCGTCGGGCCCCGGCCGCTGGTGAGCTCCCGCTCGGTCGCGTCCTTGAGGATCTCGTTCGCGCGCGTCTGGATCTCGCCCTTCAGCTTGAGCTCGGAGCAGAACCGCTGGATGTAGTCCTGCGGTCGGGTCGGCATGAGCTTCAGCTGGAGCTCGCGGGTCATGAACCGGTACGTCCGGCCGATCTCCTTGCGACCGATATGCGACTTCGAGGCGATCTCGTCGAGCGTCCGCGGGACGTTGCATTGCCGGCAGCTCCCGTAGAGCGACGCGGCCACGACCCCCTCGATCGACCGACCCCGGATGAGGTTCCGATTGACGGCCTTGCGGTAGATCATCGCCGCCGTCTCGCGCACGTTCCGCGGGAGCGCCATCCCCGACGCGATCCGATCGAGCTCGGCGAGCGCGAAAGCGAGGTTGCGCTCGGTGGCGTTCGAGACGCGGATGCGCCGCTGCCATTTGCGCAGCCGGTAGAGTTGCGCGCGGTTGCGGGTCGGGATCGATTTCCCGTACGGGTCCCGGTTCTTCCAGCCGATCTCGGTCGAGAGGCCCTTGTCGTGGATCGTGAGGGTCGTCGGGGCCCCGGTCCGGGCGCGCTTCTCGCCCTGCTCGGCGTCGAACGCCCGCCAGTCGGGCCCCTGGTCGATCATCGACTCTTCGAGCACGAGGCCGCACTCGTCGCACACGAGCTCGCCGCGTTCGTAGTCCCGCGTCAGGTGGGTCGATCCGCAGCTCGTGCAGCGGGTCGGCACGGCGAGGTCCTCGCCGCGCGGGGCTCCCTTCTCGGGCTCGGTCGGCGGCGCCTCCTCGTTGTGCATCGGTTCTTCCCTTCCTAGTCGCGTACGAGCGAACTCCCCAGCAGCGCGAGGCCCTCCGCCGCCGCGGGGAGCCGGCGGGGACGGACCGAGTAGTACGGGCGGGCGATCGGGCCGAAGACCCGGATGATGCGGCCCCGCACCAGCCCTCGGGCATCGCGGACCGGGGTGCCCTCTTCGGCGACATCGGGTCCGTTCGCGCGGACCGTGAGGAGGCCGTTCGGGGTCACGGAAAGGATCGTGCCGAGCTCTCGCGGTGTTTGCGGGCCGCCGGCTTTCGGCAAGAGGTATAAACTATTTGCGATACCTACTTAAGCCTTACGCTCTAGGGCGGGGGCGCGTGCGCGATCGGTTCGCGAGAGTCGCCGGATCCGACTCCGCATCGGCGCCGTTCGCGCTCGAGAGCTCGGGCGGAACGTAGGGCACGTAGTACGACGGACTAACCTCGCCCGTCCCCGCCGGTTCGCCGGACTTATCGTCGTCCTCGTCCGGCAGCGGGTCCTCCTCGAGATCGGCTCCGGCGGTCTCCCCCGCGTCGCTGGAGAGTCCGGGCCCGGTCGCGAGCGCGGGGCCCTCGAGGGCCCGGCGCCGCTCGCGCGAGAGTTGATTGACCTCGGCCCACAGCTGCTCGATCTCCTCCTCGGGCGAGCCCGTACGCCGTTCCTCGCTGATCGCCGCCCGGACCTGGGCCATGAGCCGGGCCGCGCCCTGGGCGTTCTGGGCCTTCCCCTTGATCCGCTGGATCCGTCGGGCGAGGTTGCGCGCCTCGAGCAGGATCTCCGCCTCCTCGTCCGAAGCCGAGACGGCGGGCACCGCCGGGGCCCGCGGGATCCGCATGACCGCGCGGCGGCATTCGACGAGCCGCTGCGCGGCGCTCGGGAGGTTCTGGT
>JASHUS010000001.1 GCA_030039865.1 Thermoplasmata archaeon | reverse complement strand
CCTGGGCGCTCTGGATCGCGTCCGTGTACGTTCCGCGGGTGACGTGCAGGAGGGCGGGCAGCGGCACTCGGTCGCGCAGGTTCGGGCGGCGTCGGGTCGTCGTCATTGGTAAAGGATATTGATAGTCAAGTATATTGACTTGTTGGCCCGGAGCCGAAACCGGTCCGATCGCCCGATCCGGGCGAAACTCTCGCTCTCTCTCGTAAGGACGGGGCGAGGCCTCCGCGCCGTTCACCGGCGCGGCGAAGGGACGCGCGACGTCGGGTGCGCCGTTCTCTAGGCGCGCCGGCCGGCGCGGGCGGTCGGCCGGCGGCTCGGTGGCCCTGGGGTCCGGGCCCGGCGCGCGTCCAGTCGGGTTCCGGCGCGCCCGGAGAGCCCGCGGGACAACGAAGGGATGTCGGTGATCACCGCCCGACGGCCGCCGGTGCGGATGAACTCGAGCACCGACTCGACCTTGGGTCCCATGCTGCCGGCGCCGAACTCCCCGGCGTCGAAGTACCCTTGCAGCTCGTGCGGAGAGATCTCGCCCAGCCAGCGCTCGTGCGGGGTCCCAAAGCCGACGGCGGCCCCGGGAACGTCCGTCACGATAACCAGGGTGTCGCAACCGAGCTGGCGCCCCGCCACGGCCGCCGCGCGGTCCTTGTCGATCACCGCGTCGACGCCGGCCCAACCGGTCGAGCCCGCTCGGACCACCGGCACCCCGCCGCCCCCTGTGACGACGAAGACGCAGGAGGCGCCGAGACCGGCGTCGAGCGCCTTTCGCACCGCGTCGCCCTCGAGCCACCGGCGGGGGATCGGGGAGGGAACGACCCGGCGCCAGCCCCCGCGCCGCGGATCCGGGCGCATCGTCCAGCGCTCGCGCTCGGCGAGATCGCGCGCCTCCCGCTCCGTGTAGAACCGCCCCACGGGCTTGCTCGGCTTGCGGAACGCCGGGTCGTGCCGCTCGACCTCGGTGCGCGAGACCACCGGCACAACGGTGCGGGGCACACCGGCGCGCGCGAGCGCCGCCGAGAGCTCCTGAGCGATGAGGAAACCGATCTGTCCCTCCGACTCCGCCCCCGCCACGTACATCGGCGGCATCGGCACTTCCTTCGCGCCGAGCTCGGCCTCCCGGAGCAGATTGCCGACCTGGGGGCCGTTGCCGTGCGACACGACGAGCTCGTGACCGGCCGTGACGACCGCCGCGAGGCTGCGCGAGGTCCGGCGCATCTGCGCCGTCGCCTCGGCCCACGTGCCGGTCCCGTGCGCGGGCTCGATCGCGTTCCCGCCGAGCGCGACGAGGATGCGGCTCACGGCGTCGACCGAGGCACCGCCGGGGGGATCAGGAGCTCGAGGATCGCCTTCTGGGCGTGCAGGCGGTTCTCGGCCTGGTCCCAGATCGCCTGCCGGTCGCCGTCCATCACCGAGTCCGTGATCTCGAGCCCGCGGTGCGCGGGCAGGTCGTGCATCGCGAAGGCGCCCGGCCGCGCGAGGTCGAGCAGCCCGTCGTCGATCGTGTAGCCGCGGAACGCCGTCTTGCGCGCGGCCGCTTCGGCCTCCTCGCCCATCGAGACCCAGACGTCCGTGTAGAGGGCGTCGGCGTCCTTCGCGGCCTCTCGCGGGTCCGCCACGATCCGGATCTTCGCCCCGGTACCCGCGGCGAGCCGGTTCGCCCGCGCCAGGATCTCGTCGCTCGGGCGGTAGCCTTCGGGGATCGCCGCGATCAGGTCGAGCCCGACCGCGGCGCAGCCGAGCACGAGCGACTGGAGCACGTTGTTGCCGTCGCCGATCCACGCGAGCCGTCGGCCGGTGAACCGGCCGGCCCAGCGTTCGGAGAGTGTCTGAAGGTCGGCGACGATCTGGCAGGGATGCTCGCGGTCGTCGAGGGCGTTGATGACCGGCACCGAGGCCCAGCGGGCGAGCTCTTCCTCGTTCTGCCACTTGAACGCGCGGTAGACGAGCCCATCGTAGTACCGGGAGAGCACGCGGGCCGTGTCGGCGATCGTCTCGCCCCGCCCGAGCTGCATCTCGGACGACGACAGGTAGACGGCGTGGCCGCCCAGCTCCTGGACCCCGATCTCGAAGGAGCTGCGGGTCCGGGTCGACGGTTTCTCGAAGATCATCGCGACGTTGCGATCGAGGAGCGGCCGCGGGAGGACGTGCTGGCGCCGGAGCGCCTTCAGCTCCTCCGCACGATGGAGGAGGGCCGGGAGGTCCGACGCGATGTCGGAGATCGACAGCAGATCCCGCTTCCCGGGTCGGGCACCGGCGGCGGGTCGGCCCGCGGTCGACGCGCCCGTCGCGCTCATGGGGCCCGCCGGCGGACCGGGCAGGTCATGCAATGGGCCCCGCCGTACCCGCCCGTGATCTCCTGGAGGCTCAACGGGACGACCTCGATGCCGTGGTCCCGGATCGCCGACATGTGCGGGAAGAAGCCGCGCCCGGCCTGAAGCTCCTCGCGCTCCTTGCGCACGAGCTTGAGGAGGGCTCCGTACCGCGCCGGGTTGCGCCGGGCGGCGGAGGCGAGCTGCCCCACGACCCGGTCGATCTCGGCCTCGACCTCGACGGCGAGGATCCGCCTGTCGCGCAGGCATAGGAAGTTGGAGGCGTAGCTCATCTGCTCGAGCGTCGAGATCTCGATCGTCTCGATCTTCTTCGACCGGAGGTAGTCGCGGAGCGGGACGGACTTCGGGTCGCGGACCATCGTGC
>JASHUS010000028.1 GCA_030039865.1 Thermoplasmata archaeon | reverse complement strand
TCGAGCGCGAGCCAGCCGTTGCCGTGGATCAGCGCGTCGATCGTGGGGAACCCGGTCGGCGTCGACTGGTAGCCGTTGACGAGCCACGTGGGGTACCCGAACGACGAGAGACCGGCTTTCGGTCCCCAGATCCAGCAGGGGTTCGTCGGCGTGACGGCCGGCCAGGAGCCGTAGAACTCGTTGAAGGCGGTGCTGTTCGGACAGATGGGGGAGGTCGAGCTGCCGCCGGCGAGCCATAAGGCGGCGGCCATGAGGACGAGGGAGCCTAAGATGAACCCGGGGAGCGCGTAGCCCGAGAACGACATCACGCGGGCGCCCTGGTCGATGGGACGGTTGCGGTTGACCGCGGAGAGGTTGCCGAGGGGGATCGAGATGATCAGGACGAAGAACAGGCTGAGCAGCGCGAGCTCGAGCGTGTAGGGCAGGAACGCGGCGAGCACGCTCGTGACGGGCAGCCCCTTGAGCGCGGGCAGACCCGAGTACCCTTTGCCGACGGTGCTCGTCTGACTGACGTACCCCCAGTGGAACGTCAGAGCGTTGTAGATGTAGTAGCCCCACTGGACGGGAACAGGTTGGTTCAGCTTCAGCGCGTTGACGGCGACCTTGTACGCTGGGTTGGGGCACTGTAACGCAGGGTTCGAGGGGCACGAGATCGTCGGAGAGCTCGGGTTCGTGCGGGGGTTCGCGGGGTAGTACGACGCGATCCGCTCCGAGGTCGGAATGGCGGAGACCAGCACGAACGTGATGGTCATCACGCCGATCAGAACCGGAATCAAGAGGGCGATCCGGCGGACGATATAGATCCACATCCTCATCGGACGTTACGGACCCCCCGCCGGGAGCGCTGCGCTCCGAGGAGGTCTGACAAGGTCCCGGTATATATGGATATAAGCGAGCCGGGAGGCCGCGACGTTTTGCTCCGAGGAGAATCGGCGATTTTCCGTCAGGGCCCGGGGTACGCGAGCTCAGTTCTCGTCCTCGGGTTCCTCGAAGTCGACGTCGAGGTCGTCCTCGGCGATCGGCGGGTACGGGCCTTCGGGCGGGCGGCCCCGGTACACGCTCCCCGGGAGGAAGAGGCCGAGGAAGACGCCGATCGCCCCGGTCGCGAGGAGGAGGACGCAACCGATCGTCACGAGGACCAGCGTCGGGGTCGGAAGCCCGAACGGCGTGCCGGCGTACGTCTCGCCCAGCGTCGCGTTGAAGTCCGCCGGGCCCGAACTCGCGTCGGTCGCAGCCACGAAATAGGCCGACGCGAGGCTCCCCGAGGTCTTCCAGCTCCCCGAAACGACCGCGGCCCACTCGGCGAGCGCCGGATCGGTCGGACAGAGTCCGACGCCCGACGAACACGCCGTCGCCCGATAGAACGCGACGTCCGTCCGGACCGTCGACGACCAGGTGAGGGTCAGCGAACCGGCGGTGGTCGCGACGGTGTCGAGCGACCAGCTCTGGGTCTGGTTGGGGGCGATCTGCGATGCCGTGACGACCCGGCTCAGCGCCCCGGGCGGGGACGCCGAGGAGAACAGAAACAACGACGCGACCAGCCCGCCGCCCACCACCACGAAAGCGAGACCGACGGCCACGAGCCCAAGGCGCACTTCCGAGAAAGAGGGCGCCTCGGACAAATAGGCTTCCTTCGCCCGGCGAAGCCGATGGCCGTCGCCGGCCCGGTCGTCGGCGGCTTAGAGCAGTGCGAGCTCGCCCGTGATCGGATCCAGCTCCGACGCGCGCGCCGGTCCGAGGCCGAGCACCGTGATCGTTCCCGGCGGTACTTCGGTCAACCCGGCGTCCTTGACCCAGACGGTCGCGATCCCCTTCGCTCGCGCGGCGCGCTCGAGGTGCTCGAGCTCGTCCAAGGTCGGGACGACGAGCCCGATCTTCTTCTGCCCCTGGGCCCGCCAGGCGTCGAGCTCGTCGCGACGGCGGCCGGTCGCGGAGTCGACGAGCATCACCGCGGCATGGGCAACCTGGACCGCGCTCTTCCCCGGCGTCAGCCGGAGCTCGCCGCGAACGATGAGCACCATCTTGTACTCGCCGGCCCCGCCGGGGGATCGGCGCTCACTGGGCATACAGGGCCTCCCGGCGCTCGGCCGCCCGGCGGCTCTCGAGTCGGATCTCCTCGAGCCGAGCGTTCAACCGGTCCCGCTCGGCGGGATCGGAGACTCCGGTGCGCAGCTGGTGGCGCACCCGGCGCGCCTCGCGCTCAAGTCCCGCGAGGTACTCGGTGAGCTCCCGCGCGCCCTCCTCCGACGGTCCTTCGATCGGACGCGCCGGGACGGGCGGGGTACGACGGAACGCGCCGCGCGCCCACGCCGCCGCGAACGCGACCGCGGCGACGCCCGCGAGCACCGCTTCGAGCACCGGATCCGACCAGTACGCCTGGAAACCGGCGGGCGTCGCGACCAGCAGCACGTAGCCGACGAGGACGGTGAGGACGACGCTCAACACGAACGCAAGGGTCACGACCTCGACGAGCCGCCGGAGGGCCGCGGCGCCCCGTATCCTCCATTCGGGAAAGACCGCCTTCGCGAGGGCATAGCCGGGCACGAAGAAGACGAGCAGGAAGCCGGCGATCGCCTCCGGGACGCTCGCCGTCGTCATCGAGCGGAGCGCTCAGTTGCCCGGCGTCTCGCCGGTGAGCCCGAACTGTTTCTCCATCTGCCGCCGGAGCCGCCGGTTCGACGCGAGGCCGTGGGCGGCCTTCTTCGTCGTCTCGTACTGCTTGAGGAGCGCGCGGACCTCGGTCGGGCGCTGGCCGCTCCCGCGAGCGATCCGGTGGATCCGGTCGGCCTTCAGGATTTGCGGGTTGTCCAGCTCCTCGGCGGTCATCGAGTCCATGATCGCCCGGTAGCGCCGCAGACGTCCCTGCGTCTCCTCGAGGGACTTCGGATCGACCTTCGCCCCGCCGAACGACGGGAACATCGAGAGGATCTTCGAGACGGGACCCATCTGCCCCAACGAGTCGAGCTGCGCCCGCATGTCGCGCAGCGTGAAGTGGCCGCTCATGAGGTTCTTCGCGGCCTTCTCCGCGGCCTCCTTGTTCGAAAGCTCCTCGAACCGTTCGAGGAGGGTCTGGATGTCTCCCATACCGAGGAGGCGGGAGACGAATCGGGTCGGCTCGAACGACTCGAGCTCTTCGAGGTGCTCGCCGGTCCCGATGAAGAGGATCGGGGCGCCGCTCGCGGCCACGGCCGAGAGCGCGCCGCCGCCCTTCGCCGAACCGTCCAGCTTGGTGAGGATCACCCCCGTGAGCCCGACCGCCTTGTGGAAGGCTTCCGCGCTGCGCCCCGCGGTCTGGCCCATCGCAGCGTCGAGCACCAGGATGACCTCGTCCGGAGCGAGCGCGGTCCGGACCCGCTTGAGCTCCTCGACGAGCTCCGTGTCGATCCCGCTGCGCCCGGCCGTGTCGACGATGATCGCGAGGTGGGGCGGGAAGCGAGCGAGCGCGTCCCGGACGATCACCTCCGCCCGCCGCTCAGAGCGGTCAGCGTAGAACTCGCACCCGACCTTCTTCGAGAGCTGCTCCAGCTGGTCGATCGCCGCGGGGCGGTGAACGTCGGCGGCCACGAGCCCGACGCGAACCCCGCGCTTCTGGAAGTAGCGCGCGAGCTTGCCCGCGGTCGTCGTCTTGCCCTGGCCGAAGAGACCGGCGAGGAGGATCCGCTTCGCCTTGACCTCGAACGGGCGGTCCTTCCCGAGGATCCCGCGGACCTCCTCGTAGATGATCCGGATGAGGAAGTCGCGGAGACTCATCCCGGCGGGCGGCTTCTCCTCGGTCGCGCGGTGCCGAACGCGTTGGGTCAGCTCGAGGGTCAGCTGGACGTTGACGTCGGCCTGCAGCAGCGCGCGCTGGATGTCGCGGACGACCTCCGCGAGGAGCGCCTCGTCGACGACGGACCCGCGCGCGATCTTCTGGAGGACCCCGCGGAGGGACTTGCCGAGCGAGTCGAGAACCATACGGGCGCACCGGGCCGGAGGACGGCCCTCCGGTCCCACCGGCGTGGGGATATATCTATCGCCGTCCCGAACGGGGTCCCGGACCGGGCGGCCGTCCCCCGCCCTTATGAGGCGAGGGCGCGTCGAACGTACGCGAGGTTCGGTCGGTGGCCCAGGGGAGCGCTCCGGAACGGGTCGTGCCGCCCAAGCTCCAACCCGTCCGCGTGCCGATCGGCGAGGAGCCGGTGGAGGAGCGGACGGCGGACTTCCGGGAGGTCCTGCACGCCTACACGCGCGAGGAAGCGGTTCTGGAGGCGCGGCGCTGCATCCAGTGCCGCCGGCCTTGGTGCGTCGAGGCCTGCCCGATCACGCAGGATTGCCGGGAGTACCTGCGGCTCGTCGCGATCGAGGACTTCGATGGCGCCGCGCGCGTCACGCTGCGCGACGACCCGCTCGCGAGCTGCCTCTGCAAGGTCTGCTACCACTACTGCGAGGATGCCTGCGTCGTCAAGAAGAAGGGGGTGCCGGTCGCGATCCGGCAGATCAAGCGGGCCTCGCTCGACTTCGGCGCGAGCGACCTCGTCTACGTCCCGTCGCAGCCGAAGCACCAACGGGTTGCGATCGTCGGGGCCGGGCCGGCCGGCCTCATGGCCGCCTGGGAGCTCGGCGTGCGCGGCTATTCGGTCACGGTCTTCGAGCAGGAGGACCGGTTCGGCGGCCTCATGCAGACCATCCCGGCGTACCGGATGACCGACGCGGACGTCGAATTGGCCCGACGGCGGTTCCGGGACCTCGACGTGACGTTCGTGGACGGGCGGAAGATCGGGCTCGAGACCACGCTCGCGGACCTGCTCGGTCACGAAGGGTATCAGTCGGTCCTGCTCGCGATCGGCACGCCCCAGCATCGGTCGCTCGAGATCCCGGGCGAGGATCTGCCCGGCGTGCTCCCGGCGCTCGAGTTCCTCAAGGACCGGAACGCCGGACGGCCGGCGTCCCTGGGTCGCTCGATCGTGGTCGTGGGGGGCGGCGACGTGGCGATGGACTCCGTGCGCAGCGCCCTGCGCGCCGCGCCCGGCGCCTCGGTCACCCTGCTCTACCGCCGGAGCCGCGCCGAGATGCCCGCCGACCCCGAGGAGGTCTTCGGCGCGGAGGAGGAGGGCGTGCGTTTCGAGTTTCAGCGTGCCCCGTTGCGGATCGTCGGAACCGAACGCGTCGAGGGGATCGAGGTCCAGACGACCGAGCTGGGACCGCCCGACGCCGGCGGTCGGCGTCGCCCGGTTCCCGTCGCGGGCTCCGAAGCGGTCGTGCCGTGCGATACGGTCATCGTTGCCGTGGGTCAGCAGGCCGACCTCTACGGGTTCGGAGCCGAACTCGATCTTCGGATCACGTCCCAGGGGTGGCCCGAGGGCCGGGGGAACGGGTACGCGACCGCGGTCCCCGGCGTCTTCGCGGCGGGCGGGCGCTCAGTCGTCTACGCGATGGGCGCGGCGATCGAGGCCGCGGCCGCGATCGACGCGTACCTCGCCCAGAAACGGGGCGCTTCCCCCTCGGCCCGTCCGGACCCGTTCGGTGGGCCGGAGGCGTTCCACCGACCGGCCGGATACACGACGCCCATCCGAGTATAGGCCCTATCCCGTCGCTCCGCCGTCTCCGAAGGTTTTTCCCCAGTGCCCCGCATGGTTTCTCGCATGGTCGAGCGGCCCTCCCGCCGGGCGGGCCGGCCCGCCGCCCTCCTCGCTGCGGTGGGGGCCGTCGCGGTCCTTCTCGCGGTGCCCGCGGTGTGGGGCGCCCCGGCCACCGGAACTCCGTCGTCCTCCGTCTCAGCCGCGGGGAGCGCGGCCGGCCTCGCCGGTAACGTTCCCGCCGTGTTCGCGACGCCGTTCTGGGAACGGGCCGGATACTCGAGCACGTACGCGGCGGAGTCGACCGACGTCGGGCCCGCCCCCGGTCCGATCTTGGTGTCGATCACGTTCGTGCCGCGCAACGCCAGCGAATTCTTCGCGACACCGGCGCCGGGGGCCCGCCCGCTCACCAATGCAGGGATCGCTGCCCGATACGGGCTCAGCGTGGCCCAGTACACTTCCGTCGAGCGGTACTTCGAGTCCGAGGGCCTGACGGTGCTCCACAGCTGGCCGGATCGGCTTTCACTCTCGCTCGAGGGACCCGTCGGGGCCGTCGACGCGGCGTTCGCGACCTCGGTCGTCGCGGGGACCGAGGACGGGGTCCCCGTCACGTACCCCAGCTCGGCGCCGACGCTGCCCGCTT
>JASHUS010000245.1 GCA_030039865.1 Thermoplasmata archaeon | reverse complement strand
ATCGTCCGAGACGTACGGGAACCTGGGGGCCCATACGCTGGGAGCCTGGCGCGGCCAGGGCATCGCCGCCGCGGCCGCCTACCTGGTCGCCCGGGAGGCGGTCGATCGAGGGCTCGAGCCGGTCTGGAGCACCGCGGACGCGAACCGACCTTCCCGGCGGGTGGCGGAGAAGCTTGGGTTCGAGCGGGTCGGCGCTCGGACGTACGTGGTGGTCCCGGGTCTCCGCGGCACCGGCGGATTCCGACCCCGACCATCCTGAGCCCAACCGCCCATCTACCGGCGTCTTGCGCGTGATCCGGGCCGCCGGGACCGCCACGCCTAGCCTTATATCGAATTCTGCATATTGTGCGCTACAATGCGAGGTCGCGGAGGTCCCGGGCCGATGCCGGGACGGGTCATCGGGTTCTACGCCCTCTCGGTCATGGCGGCGGAGGGCCCGCTCTACGGCTACCAGCTCGCGGAACGGATCGCCGCTCGAACCGAAGGAGCCTGGCGGCCCGGCGCCGGCGCAATCTACCCCGCACTCGAGTCGCTGACACGTCGCGGTCACGCGCGCGCGACGCGTTCGGGCCGGCGCCGGGTCTACCGGATCACGACCCAGGGTCGTGCGTTCCTCCGCGATGTGCGGCGCAACATCGCCTGGCGAGCGCGCGGGGGTCCCGACCTCACCCTGATCTGGGCCGAGGTCGCGGGGCCGGAAGACCCCGCGCTGTTCCTGCTGGAGAGCTTCCGGCGTCGGCTCCAGGGCGTCGTGGGGTACTTCGCAACGGACCGTCCCGGAACGGCGCGCCACCGGGCCCTGCGGGCCCAGCTCCGCGCCGACCTCGAGCTGGCAATCGACTGGCTCGCCGATCCCGCGCCCTCGGCCGGGCGGCGGTCGCGGAGGTCGGGATGAGCGACGGGGTCCCGGCGATCGAGGTCCATGACCTCTCGAAGCGGTATGGCTCCGCCACCAACGGCGTCTTGGCCCTCGACCACGTGAACCTCTCGGTCGCCCGCGGATGCGTGTTCGGGCTCCTCGGGCCGAACGGGGCCGGCAAGACCACGCTGATCAAGGTGCTCACGGGCATCAGCGACATCACCTCGGGGGAAGGGCGGGTCGCCGGCTTCGACGTGCGGCGGGAGTCGCTCGAGGTGCGCGCGCGGATCGGCTGGGTCGCCGCGGAGGTGATCCTGGACGACGACTTCAGCGCGTGGGAGAACCTCTGGTTGCAAGCGAAGCTCCAGGACCTCACGAACTGGGAGGACCGCGCCACGCACCTCCTGCAGTACTTCTCGCTCCTCGATCGCAAGGACGACAAGGTCAGCAAGTTCTCGACGGGGATGCGTAAGAAGCTCGAGATCTCGCTCGCGCTCCTCCACCAGCCGTCGGTGATCTTCATGGACGAGCCGACGATCGGTCTCGACGTACCGACGCGCCGGATGCTCTGGGACATCATCACCGGGGTCCACAAGGAGTTCGGCGTGACGGTCCTCCTGACGACGCACTACATCGAGGAGGCCGACGCGCTCTGCGACCAGATCGCGATCATCGACAAGGGCCGGATCATCGCCCAAGGATCGCCGTCGGAGCTCAAGGCGCGGGTCCGGGCGGACATCGTCCAGCTCGAAACGTCCGACACGATCGACGCGGCGACGCTCCGGGCGCTACCGGGCGTCCAGGACGTCTGGGCGCAGGGCGACGACTGGATGATCCGGGTCGGGTCGTCCGAGGCGTTCCTGCCGCTGCTCCTCCGGACGGTCCCGACCGACCACATCCGGCGGATCAGCGTCGAGAAGCCGAGCCTCGAGACCGTCTTCCTCGACCTGACGGGTCGGCGGCTGGGCCAAGAGGACGAGCCGATGCGCGACATCCGCAAGTTCTACGCGCAGATGCGGAGGGCCCGCTCGTGAGGAGCCAGCTCTGGGGGCTCTACGCCCGGGAGGTCCTCCGGACGTTCCGCAACCCGTTCGTCCTGCTCATCACGGTCGTCCAGCCGTTCATGTGGCTCGCGTTCTTCGGGAGCGGATTCGCCCAGTACGCGAAAGACCTCGCGTCCGTCTACGGGACGTCGAACTACATCGAGTTCCTGCTGCCCGGCGTGCTCTCGACCTCGATGCTCTCCGTCGGGATGTTCGGCTCGATGAGCACGATCCAGGACAAGCGCTTCGGTTTCATGAAACGCATCCTGATCACGCCGACCTCGAAAGAAGTGATCTTCCTGTCGAAGGCGCTCGGCTCCGCGACGCGCGGGCTCATCCAGATCCCGATCATGGTCGCCGCGGCGACCGCCTTCGGGGTGACCCTCGCGATCTCCCCGCTCGGCTGGGCGATCTGGGTCCTCGCGCTCCTGTGCACCGCGATCGGATTCTCGAGCCTCTTCCTCGCGATCACGGCCCGGTCGACGGACTGGCAGACCCCGGGCGTCGTGTCGAACTTCATCACGATGCCCCTGATGTTCTCGAGCGCCGCGCTCTACCCCTCGAGCGGTTTTCCCGAGTGGATGAAGGTGATCTCGACGTACAATCCGATCTCGTACACGGCGACGCTCGGCCGCGACCTCGTCCTGCACGGGCAGATCGACCCGCTCGCGTTCGGCGTGCTCGCGCTCTTCGCGGGCCTGATGCTCACGCTCGGCTACGTGGTCTCGGCGCGCTGGCTCAGGGTGGAGTGACGGGCGGGGCCGTGTCGACCCGGTAGTCCCGGCCCTCCCAGCGGTCCGCGACGGGCCAATAGAACGTGAAGACGTAGCCGCGGCTCTCGCCTCCGAGCGGCGGGAGGTCGACGTACCACAGGTCGAGACCGGTC
>JASHUS010000244.1 GCA_030039865.1 Thermoplasmata archaeon | reverse complement strand
TCTCGGCGACCCCGGGTCCGTTCGAACGCAAGTACTCGAAGGGGATCGTCGAACAGATCATCCGGCCCACCGGCCTCGTCGACCCGCCGATCGAGGTCCGGCCCCTCGGCGGTCACATCGCGGACCTCGTCCGGGAGCTCCGGGAGTACGTGGCGCGCGGCGACCGCGCGCTCGTGACGACGCTCACGAAGGCGACGAGCGAGGAGCTCGCGACATACCTCGCGAACCTGCAGTTCAAGGTCCGCTACCTCCACTCCGAGGTCGAGACGCTGAAGCGCGTGGAGATCCTGCGCGACCTTCGCCTCGGCCGGTTCGACGTGCTCGTGGGGATCAACCTCTTGCGCGAGGGCCTCGACCTCCCCGAGGTCAGCTTCGTCGCGATCCTCGACGCCGACAAGGAAGGGTACCTGCGCAGCGAGACGTCGATCATCCAGACGGCGGGCCGCGCGAGCCGGAACTCCGCCGGCCGCGTCGTGCTCTACGCCGACCGGCTCACCGGCTCGATGCAGCGGGCGATCGCCGAGATGGCGCGACGCCGCGGCGCGCAGATCGAGTACAACGCCTCCCACGGGATCGTCCCCGAGTCGGTGCGTAAAGAGGTCCGCTCCCTCCTCGCGCCCGGGGAGGAGGCGCCGTCGGGCGACCTCTCGGTCGAGGGGCTGGGCCCGAAGTGGAAGGACCGGCTCCCGCTGCTTCTCGCCAACCTCGAGGAAGAGATGCGCCTCGCGGCCGAGCGGCTCGAGTTCGAGGAGGCGGCCCGGATCCGGGACCGGATCCGGGAGGTCAAGCGCTCGGCCGAGGCGACGGTCGCGAACCGGCGCTCGACCGCGCGCGCCTGAGACCCCCTTCCGCGGACTCTTGTAGCCCGCCTACGTGCGACGGCCGTGCCGGCGCGAGGGATCCGCGCCCCCCTTCCTCGGGGCGGGCTCGCTCAGCTGCGTCGGGCGGGTACGGTCAGCGACCTGCTGCTCCTCTACGAGTGCCTGACCGAGGAACCCACGGACCTCAAGTCGATCGCCGCCCGCCTCGGGGTGACGGTGCAGGCGGTGAGCCACTCCTTCCGCCAGCTCGAGCGGCGCGGCCTCGCCGAACGCCGCGCGGGCCGCTACCGCCCCACGGTCGCCGGGGTCGCCTGGCTGCACACGGTCTTCGACTCGGTCCGCAGCGACCTCGACGTGCGGGGACGTCGGCTCCACGTCATCCGCTCCACCCGGGCGATCGCGGGCGCGGACCTCGCCGCGGGAGCGCCGGTCGTGCTCGAGATGCGCCAGGGCCTCCTCACGGCTCGGCCGGGAACGGACGGCCCGTCCCGGGGCCGGGCGGCGGTCGCCGCGCGGCGCGACGCGCTCGCGACGATCGAGCAGCTCGAAGGGATCGTGCCGATCCGCCCCGGGCGGCTCCGCTTGCTCGCGCTCCCGACCGAGACGATCACCGACCCGCGGACCGCCCGGGCGCTCGCCCGGCGCCTCGCGAGCGCCCCCCACGCGATCCTCGCCGCTTCGGGCCTCGAAGCATTCCACGTCGCCTCCCGGGCCACGGACCGTCCTGTTCTCCGCTTCGGCGTGGCGGCGGCCGCCGCCGAGGCGGTCGGCGTCGGGCTCGACGTCTGCCTCGTCCTGCGGGACGAAGACCTACCGAGAGTGCTGGCCACGCTCGCCGCCCCCCAGCCGGTGCCGTTGCGCGTCGAGCACGTGCGGCCGTCGGCGCGCTAGGGGCCGGCCTTCGGCGCGGGGACCGCGGCGCCGAGCGCGGCCGGGAGGCGTTGGAGCAGCCCGGCGGAGTCCCGTACGCGCAGCGCGCCGAGCGCGAGCAGCTCCTTCTCGAGCGCGACAGCGCGTCCCTGACAGAAGTCCCGGGCCGCGAACGAGTCGGCGCCGACCAGGAAGGTCGGTCGGGTGCGGGCGTAGGGGAGCAGATCCTCGAGATTGGTGACGTTGGACGGCCCGACGGCGAACGGCGCGACGACGATCGCGGTGGCCGCCTCCAGTAGGCGTCGGTTCTCGGCCCGGGCCTCCGCGCCGATCGCGGCGAACGGGACCTCGAGCGCGCACGGGACCCGCAGCTCCTGGGCGGTCTCGCTGTCCGTGTCGAAGAGCGCGAGTACGCCCGCGCTCAGCCGGAACCCCTCCCCGGCGAGCGCGCGGAGCAGCTCGGCGGCCGCGCCGCCCCCGCCCACGACGTGCAGGGGTCCCGGTCGGCGCTCTCCCGGCGTGGAGGCGAGGCCATGGCGGGGCAGGACCGGGATGAGGTACGGCAGGCCGGAGCGGGGATCACGGCGCAGCTCGGCGTCGACCTCCCAGACCTCCCGTAGGAGGGCCCCCGAGAGCACCTCCGCGGGTCGGCCGTCATGGACCAGCCGGCCCCGGGACAGCACGACCACGCGGTCGGCGTACCGAGCCGCGAGGTTGAGATCGTGCAGGGCGGCGACCACCGCGCGTCCCTGCTGCCGGCACAGGCTGACGAGCCGCCCGATCAGCTCGAGCTGCGACGCGATGTCGAGGTGCGCCGTCGGTTCGTCGAGGAGGAGGATGGGCGCGTCCTGGGCGAGCGCGCGGGCGAGCAGCACCCGCTGCCGCTCGCCGCCGCTGATCTCCCAGATCCCCGACTCTCGCCGATCCCACAGTCCGACGGTCATGAGCGCCTCCCGGGCCCGCGCGTAGTCCTCGGCGTTCTCCGAGTAGAACGGGGGGATGTGGGCGAACCGCCCGAAGAGCACGTAGTCGAGCACCCGCACGTTGTCCTGCGGGCGTTCTTCCTGCGGCAGCCAGGCCATGCGACGCGCCCGCGCCCGGATGTCCAGCTCCGGGAGCGGGTCGCCCATCACGCGGATCTCCCCCGCGCGGGGGGCGACGAGCCCCAGGACCGCCCGGAGCAGCGACGTCTTCCCGGCCCCGTTCGGGCCGGTCAGCGCGACGAACTCCCCGGACCCGACGCGCAGGGAGACGTCCCGCACGGCGAGCCGCTCCCCGTACCCGACGCTCAGGCGGTCGACGTCGAGCAGCGGGGCCGGGGCGTTCACCAGCCACCCCCCTCGCCGGGGCCGGCGGGCCGCCGGTAGAGCAGGTAGAGGAAGAAGAGGGCGCCGGCAAAGGCCATCGGCACCCCCACCGGCACCTCGATCCCCGGGAAGAAGACGAGCGCGAGGTCCCGCGCTCCGAGCACGAACGTCGCGCCGACGATCGCCGCGCCCGTGAGGACGACCCGGTAGTCGAATCCGGCCACCCGACGCACGACGTGCGGGGCCACGAGCCCGACGAATCCGATCACCCCGGCGAAGGCGACGGCCGACGCGGTCGCGATCGAGGCGAGCAGCATGATCCGAACGCGCGTCCTCCTGGCATCGACCCCGAGGCTCTGCGCGACGTCCGAGCCCAGTTGGAGGAGGTTGAGCGATCGCCCGTAGAGCGCGAGGATCGCCCCCGGAATGACGGCCCCGGCGAAGACGATCCCCACCTGGGTCCACGTCGCGCCCTCGAGGCCGCCGAGCAGCCAGAAGCTGACCTGCAGGTTGCCGTTGGGATTGTAGAGGAGGGTGAGGATCAGCAGGGCCGAGAAGAACGAGCTCATCGCGACCCCGGTGAGCAGGAGGGTGGTGACGGAGCTCCGCGGGCTGCGCGCGGCGAGGAGGACGACCCCGCCGCTGAGGAGCGAGCCCGCGAAGGCGAAGAGCGGGAGCGTGAGCTGGGCCTCCTGGAGCCCGATGCGGAACACGAAGAGGAGCGCCGCGCCGAACGCGGCACCCGAGGAGAGCCCGAGCAGGTAGGGATCGGCGAGCGGATTGCGGAACGTTCCCTGGAGCGCCGCGCCCGAGATGCCGAGCGCGGCCCCGACCAGCACCCCGAGGAGCACCTGCGGGATGTAGTTCGCCCAGACGATCGTCTGGTAGACGCCGCACTCGGTGCGCGAGACCGAGGTGCCGGCGCACGGGTCCGCGGGGAACGCGCCGCCCGTGAGGTGGTGCGCGATCGTCCCCAGGACGATCGACGCGGGGATCGAGACGTCGCCCAAGAGGGCCGAAACGAGCGTAAGAGCGAACAACCCGGCCGCGAAAAGCAGGGTCCGGCCAACGGGAGTCCGAGGCCAGCGGTTCCGGGGTGTCGCGGACCCGCTCTTCACCGAGGCCGTTCCCGTCGCCGGCACGCCGGCTGGGCCTACGCTACGGGCGGATAGAGGATCGCCTCGAAGGTCGGAAGGCTGAGCACCATCGTCGGATCGACCTCGGTCATGATCGTGACGTCCACGCCCGTCACGTTACCGTTCTGGACCGCGGGGATCTGGCTCCAGTCCGGTCCGGCGGCGTATGCCGCCTCGTTGACACCGAACCCGACTCCGTAGATGACCTCCGCCGGATTGTCGGCGAGCACTTGGCTCCCCGACAGCTCGGGGCTCGAGGTGATCGCGTTCCCCGCGATGTTCGTACCGCCCGCGAGCTCGATGAGGGACTGCCCGAACGAGCCCGGGCCGAACGTGTAGTAGCCCGCGTCGGGGTCCCCCGCCGGGATGGGATAGAAGGTCATCAGCACCGAGCGGAGCGGAGTGCCGTTGTTCGAGAGGTTGAGCAGGAACGACTGACTGGCCGTCAGGTCGAGCTGCAGATTATCGATCAGGGCCGTCGACGTCGTCGTCGTTCCGAAGATCGACGCGATCAGCTGTACGTCGTTCACCACACCGCCGAGGGTGGACGGGTCGATGATGATCGTGGGGATCCCGTACGTCGCGCTAAAACTCTCGAGCTGGGCGATCGAGATGACCGAGGAGGCGATGACGAGCTGCGGGTTCACCGCCAGGAGGTCGGCGGTGCTCAGGGCGGGGTACGCGGTGACGCACGGGATGCTGGAGAGGCTCCAGTTCGCGATCTGTCCGTTCGTGTAGTCGCCCTGGAGTCCCCCGTCGGTGGTGTTGGAGCAGTCGATCCCGACCACGTGCGAGGAGAGCCCGAGCAGGAACATCGTATCCATGACGTTGGGACCCAGCACGGCGACGCGGGAGGGGTCGATCGGCACCCGAACGCTCCGACCGAGGTCATCGGTCACCGTCATCCCCGAGGAGCTCGTCGCCGGCTTGAGATCGATGTACAGTGCGGTCGCGGCGACCGAGACACCGGCGACGACGACCACGAGCACGACGACCAGCGCGATCGGGACGCCCCGCCGGCTCGGGGGGGCGGCGGCCGGAGAGGGGGTGTTCAATGACATTGGACTTCAGTCAAACACTATTTCATATAAGGATTCGGGGACTGGGGTCGGCCGCATGACCGGGGGTCG
>JASHUS010000243.1 GCA_030039865.1 Thermoplasmata archaeon | reverse complement strand
TCGGCCGGAACGCGCGGGGCCGTCAGCGGGTCGTGCGCTTGGGGCTCACGATCGAGACGGCGCCGCTGAACGAGGAGGACCGTCCGCGCTTCGAACACTGCGTCTCCACGTTCGAGGACTTCTGCACGGTCTCGGGCGCGGTACGCGAAGGCATTCCGATTGACACCCAGGTTCGGAGACCGGGCGCCGGGTCGGGTCCGGCCGCGACAGCGTAGACCGGCGGCGTCCTGCCGTCCCTCCCCGGCGAGCGCGCTCGGCGCGGTGGAGAGCTTATCTCTCGCGTTTCCCCGTCAGGGCCCGGTCGAGCGACGTGCAGAATCGGCTAAAGGCACGACTTCGTGCGTCGAAGGACCCGTCGTTCGGCACGTGGATCTCCTCGTCGTCGGTCGTGTGCCTCGACGCCCTCCAAGGCTCGGGCCTCGAATGGTTCATGATCGACACCGAACACTCCCAGGTCAATCCCGAGACGCTCGCCGGCATGGTCGCCGCGCTCGGCGAGCATGGCCCGACTCCGCTCGTGCGCGTGGGCAACGTCGATCAGTACCTCATCAAGCAGGCGCTCGACGCGGGCGCCCACGGGATCCTCGTCCCGCTCGTGAGTACGGAGGCGCAGGCCCGGGCCGTCGTCTCGTTCGCGAAGTATCCGCCCGACGGAGTGCGGGGGGCCGCCGCCGCCGCCGCGTCCCGGTACGGCCGCGAGCTCGCGGGGTACCTGCGCAGCGCGAACCAGGAGACGTTCGTAGGCGTGCAGATCGAGACGAAGGAGGCCCTCGATCACCTCGACGCGATCGCCGGCGTCCCGGGCATCGATATGCTTTTCGTGGGTCCGACCGACCTCACGCTCAGCTTGGGCCTCCTCGACGACCGCAAGAACCCGAAGGTCCGCGCGGCGATGGAGCGCGTCGTCCAGGCATGCGAGGCGCGCGGCAAGGTGCCGGGGACGCTGATCATCGACCCGGAGGAGAAGCGCCGAGCGGTCGAGATCGGGTTCCGGTTCATCTCGCTCGCGTCCGACGTGCGCTTCTTGCTCGAGGGCGCGAAGACGTTCCTCGCCTACTGAGGCGGTCGCGCGACGCGCCGCGAGATCGCGACGGACTCACCGGCGCCGCGAGGCGGTCCGGTAGTCTTTCTCGAGCGCGCGACCGTAGTGTTCCCACATCTCGCGAAGCTCGCGCTCGAGCGTGCGCCGCGACGGATTCGGCTCCCCGATCGCGGTCCGGGTCCGGACGCCGCGGGCCCGGAGCCGGGTCCGGCCGTCGGGGAGCGCGTCGAGCTCGTAGTCGAGGCTCCAGCTCCGGTGACTCCCCCGGATGTCCGCGTGCCAGCGGTTCGGAGGGCGTTTGGTGACGACGATGCGGCTCCATCTCCAGCCGCCCTCACCCTCCTCGAGGTCCTCGTACACCACCGTCCGCGCCGATCGATCGAGGATCTTCCGTTCGAACTTTTCTCCGGAGAGCTTCGCGTCGTCGGGACGGTAGTCGAGGCACCATCGATAGACGAACGGGAGCGGTGCGTCGAACACACCGCCGAATTCGTAGCGGGCACTGGACGGCCCCCGGACGCGGGCCATACGTGTCTACGCGGGGACGGCGGGCGCGGGCTTGCCGGTCTTCGCCTTCGCGGGCGATGCCTTCGACTCGGAGTATCCGCAGCGGCCGCACGAGCGGCGGTCGGCGTGTTCGGCGAGGAAGGTGCCCGGTCCGCACTTCGGGCACGACTTATGCGTGCGGCTGAGCGCGTCGCCCTTGACCTCGTAGAGGCCGACCCGGGCCTTCGCCATCGCGCGCCCTCACTCCTTCTTCTCGGGCGCGGGCGCCTCAGCCTTCGCTTCGGCCGGGGGGGCGGGGGCGGCGGCCGGGGCCTCGGCGGCCGGCGCTGCTTCCTTCTTCGCCTTCTCCTTGAGGCCGTTGCGCACGAGGATGTGCTCGCGCTCGGTGACCTTCGCCGCGTCGGCCGTCTCGTAGACCATCGCGTCGCCGCGGGTGACGGCGGTGCCGTAGCGTGCGTGCATCCGCTCGATGATGACGCGCTCCTTGGGCGCCTTCACGGTCTTCGCGAGCTCGTTCCGCACGGCGTCGCGGCTCGGCGTCGCGGCGGTCGCGTGCGTGACCTCGAAGCGGTACTCGTGTCGCTTGAGCAGCGGGTTCGCGCGGTCCTCGAGGATGCTAATCTCCACGCTCGATTCTCCTCGGTTCCATCTGCCGGATCAAGTGGCGCACGTGTTCCTTCGAGATCGCGTCGACCCTGACGAAAGAGGCCCCCTCACCCGGGATACCGTATATAACGGTGGCCCCGGCGGGAAGCGACTCGACGAGCCCGAGCGCGCCGAGATCCTCCTCGCCGTCCACCTCGATGAGGCCGCCGCCGAGCGGGATGATCTCCCGGATCGCGGTGCGCAGCCCCTCGGTCAGCAGGCCCGCGGGATTGTGCACCTTCACGCGGCGTCGCCGGGCGAGCTCGGCGAACGCGTCGCGCGCGTACGGCTCGTCGCGACGGGTCTTGTAGTCGACGATCCCGATCAGCGGGAGGTGGTGGAGCTCGATCGCGCGGCGGGTCACGCGGTCGCCGCACGTCGCGAAGAGATCGAGCGCGACCAGCCGACGGTCGGCCTCCGCGCCGGCGTAGACCGGTCCGTACTTCTCGGCGAGCGTGGCCCGGAGGGACTCCGGGACGGCCCAGGCGCGTTCCTCACTTGACGCGGAGCGCGTACCGGCCCGCGGCATGGATCCCCATCTTGCGCGCGATCTCCGACTTCTCCGGGTCGAGGACGACGAGGTAGCCCTGCCACTCGCGGGAGACCTCCCCGCCGCACCGCGGGCACTTCGCCTGGTCGGTGATCGTGTTGCAGTTCTTGCACGCCTTGAGATTGATCATGGATCGTGACTACCCGGCGGCCGGCGCTTCCTTGGTCGGCGGCTTCGCGGCCGCCGCGGGCTTCTTCGCCGCCGGAGCCCCGCGCTTGCCGCCCTTATCTTCGGTCTTCTTGTGCGCTTCCGTGATCCACTCGAGCCGTCCGAGCGCCGGTTGGCGCATGGTGAGGCCGATGCGGCTGTCGCGCGGGGAGATCTCGGAGAGCGAGAGCGAGACGACGCGCGCGCGGACCTTGTAGCCGACCTTGAGGTCCTTCTTCGACTCGATGCCCACGAGCCGCTGGTTGTGCTCGTCGATGTTGACGCGGTCGTCCATGATCTGCGAGACGTGCAGCAGCCCGTCGAGCGGACCGAAGCGCACGAAGGCGCCGAACTTGCGGATCTCGACGACCGAGCCCTCGACGACCTCCTGGATCTCGGGCCGGAAGAGGAGCGCTTGGTACTCGACCTCCTGGTAGACGCCGCCGTCGCCGTGGATGATGTGGCCCTCGCCGATCGGCTTCACGTCCCGGATCGTGACCGCGAGGCTCTGGCCGTCGACGAGCTTCCCCTCGAACTGCTGCTGCGCGAGCTCGGTAAGGACGCTCTCGAGCTCGGGCCCGAGCCGCTCGGGCGGGATGCGGACGACGTCGCGACGGTGATCGAGGTAGTACATGTGCGGCGCGCGAGCGGGGGCCTCTATAAGATAATTGGGGTCGGCGTGCGCACGCCCGCCCACGGGGTGCTCGGCTAGGAGCCCTCGAACCGCCGACGGATCCGCTTCGACATCGCGGCGGCCGCGGGGTTCGTCGCGGGGGCGCGATGGGCCGCGAGGTAGGCGGCCCCCTTGAGCCGCCCCCCTTTTTTCTTGGGGACCAGCCAGAGATGGAAGTGCGGCGCCCGCTCCATCAAGGCAAGAAAGTACACGCGGTGCGCCCCCGTGGCCTCCTTCACCGCCGGAACCAGGCGATGGAGGATCGAGCCGAGCTCCGCGCTCTCTTCTGTGGTCATCTCCCCGAAGTCGAGCAAGTGCCGCCGAGACTCGACGATCACCGTCCCAGCATTGGACATTTTGATCGGGGCGTGCTCGGCGAGGAAGTTCCTGCCTACGACGATGTAGCCACCGGGCGGTGGGGCCTCCTCGTGGCCCTGGCCGTCCTGACGACGGCAGAGGAAGCAGTCGGACCGGTGGTAGAACGGGGGCGACCCGCCCGCTTGGGACCGTGAGCGCGACCCCATGAGGGCGCGCAGGTGGAGCGGCTACGTCAAGGTTGCGAACTCGAGCAGGCGCTGCGCGCGGACGAATCCGTGCGGGGCGACTTGGGACGGCCGAGCGACCGGGACGTTCGTGCGACGGCCTTTGAGTGCTCGCCCGGAGCGGGGGCGTCGGGCAACGCCGATGAGGACCTAGGCGGCCGAGAGCCCGAGCGCCTTGTCGGTGATGGCCATGGAGGCCGGACCGCTCGGCGCGAGGTCGAACATCGCGCGGATCGCGTCGATGTTCTCGGG